>JBMOHG010000124.1:0-8376 GCA_049317965.1 Paludibacter sp. | reverse complement strand
GATGCCGACAATGACAATATCCGTTTTTTTATAGAAAAAAGCAATCCTTCGCCCGTTCTGGTGGACACCTGCAGCGGCAAATGGCAAATAGCCAATTCTATAACTGTTGCCAACTTTAGTGCTGTTGGGTATTTGTTTGCGAAGCAACTGCAACAAAAATTAAAAGTGCCTGTGGGTATGGTTTACACTGCGTTTGGCGGTACACGCATAGAAGCATGGATGAACATTGAAGCCAATGCAGCCCACCCGTCCAAAGAAATGGATGAGAACAACAAACCTTTTAATGTTCAAAACAAGCCGGCTTATATTTACAACGGAAATATCTATCCGCTTATCAACTACGTTATTAAAGGAGCTATTTGGTACCAAGGTGAATCAAACGTTCGGAATTACCCTGTTTATGCCGACCAGATGGCAAGCATGGTGAAAAATTGGCGCAATGACTTTGGCGTGGGCAATTTCCCGTTTTATTTTGCCGAAATTGCTCCTTATGCCAATGGATATAATGTAAACAGCGCCTTGCTGCGTGCCGAACAAGTCAAAGCCATAAACCTGATTCCCAATTCGGGCATGGTATCCACCATTGATGTGGGCGAGGAAACCAAAATTCATCCTGCCGAAAAAGCAACTGTTGCCAAACGATTTGCCTATTGCGCACTTTCCGAAGTATATGGACACACCGGAATAGCCTGTAAAACGCCTACATACAGAACCATGAGCGTACAGAACGACAGCGTGGTTTGTTTGTATTTTGATAATATAAAATATGGATTAAGCACATTTGGCAAAACGGTAGACTGCATGGAAATTGCTGGTGCCGACAAAGTTTTTTATCCTGCCGACATAACCATTAAGGACAAAAAAGTAATGGTGAACTCACCAAAAGTAAAAAAGCCGATAGCCGTGCGATACGGTTTCAGCAGTTTCCCCAAAACACGAGGATATCTGTACAATACCGAAGGACTGCCTGTGCCTTCGTTTCGGACAGATGACTGGGATAAATAATCAATATAAATCTATTAAAGAATTTAGAATATGAAAAAATTACTTTTATTAATCGTTTTTGCAATAGCATTGACGAATGTATACAGTGCAACAACGTATACATGGACCGGCACCAGTGGTGGTACTTGGGGCACTACAACAAACTGGAATCCAAATGGAACTCCCATCGCGGGGGATTCGGTAGTAATAAATACAGCATCGGCAATGTCAATTGCTCTTGGTGGAGTACAAGTAGTAAAAGGTATTACTTTTATGGGAGGTGGAACCATTACATTTACTGCTACAGCTACTCAAACATTTACTGCAACGCACATAAAAGTTGATGGAAGTCCAGTAGTATTTAGTGCTGACCAAGTTACAATAAACAGTAGTTTAACGTTTAATGGTGGCAGTTCAAAAATAACGCATACACCAGTTACGGCTGGTAAAGCATTTACCTTAGGGGGTGGGGTTGGTTTCATTTTATCTGGAAATACTGCAACAAATTGTTTGGATGGAAATGCAAATGCACAATACAATTTTAATACTACAAATTCATTAATTGCTTACTTTAACCCAACTAACATTTTTCATACTTTTCAAATTTCAAAAGGCACTATAACGTTAGGGACAAATCTACAAACAAATCGGTTAATTTTAAGCAGTACAAATAGTGTTAACTTAAACTTAAATGGTAATACTTTTACAGTTACGGGTGCTGGGTCGAGTGGTTTAACAAACACTGCTGCAACCACAGGTATAGATGCAAGTGTTGCAGGGTCGAAAGTTGTAATAGCATCAAGTGGTTCATTTTTAAATGTTACTGGTAGAATTTTCAAAGATGCTACTACCATTGATAATTTAGAGATGAGTTCTTCTGGTAATACTTTTATCTCCGCTTATCCATTGTCGGTTAAAAATTTGATATTAACCGCAGGAACAATCAATAATAGTACGAATAATATAACCCTTACCAATGGTGGGTCTATCATACGTTCAAATCAAGCAGGACTATTGACTTCACCACCAATTTTTGGAACAACCTCAACAGATAGAGTTAATGTTAATTATATCGCATCGGTTACAACCGCTAATGAGCTTTTAGGATCTATGGGGGCAATAGGAACATTATCAATAAATGATGGTGTTACGGCTACTTTATCAAATAGCGGTATCAGCAAAATTACGCTGAGTGGTACATTGACTGGATATTCAAATCCAACTGTTAGTATTTCAGCTCCCAATACAGGCGGAATTACAGCTACTGCAACACTTACAACATCAGGAACAAGTCCCAATAAAACTATAACCGGCATTTGCATTACAAATCCGGGTTCAGGTTATGTTACAACCCCTACTGTGACAATTTCTGAAGGCAGTAGTTGGACTACTACTCCTACTTTATTTTCACAAAATCCAACTTCATGTGATAATATCACTGTAGGTCAGGGCGCAACAGGAACTCTAACTTATCCAAACTCAACAAATGTTGTTACATTAAATGTAAAGAATAATATTACTATCAATTCCGGAGCTTCATTTCTCTGTGGAACACAAACAAATGCTGTAACACATTTACTCAATGTAGGTGGCAGTATTACCAACAGCGGAACATTTACTCCTATTACCACAGCCTTAACAAAGGTAGTAGATATTACTCTGAATGGCACATCTGCTAATCAAAACCTGTGTGCAGCTACTTTTAATAATCTGACGATAAATAATACCGCCTCTTCCAATCCGGGAGTAACGCTTACCGGAGCAGTTACCGTAAATAATGCGTTGACTTTTACAGCAGGAAAGCTAACATTGGGTGCCAATAATTTGACCATTGGTAGTTCGGGTTCTATTTCGGGAGCAAGTTTATCAAATTACATTGTAACAAATGGTGCAGGTTTATTAAGCCAATCTGTAACGGCAAGCACTCCTAAATCATTTCCTATAGGTGCTTCTACAAGTAGCTACGATCCAGCAATAATAAATCCAACTACTTCGCTTATATATTCTGCCGGTGTTGGATCTGCTTTATCTGGAACGCCTACCGTTAGCAGTTATGCAAATTCAAGACAATGGAACATTGTTCAGGCAACCGGAACACCAACAGCTACTATTACTTTAACACCTTCGACTTCCTCCAATACATCAAATCCAGTTATAGGGTTTTACAATGGCACTGCATGGACCGAAGCGACAGCCTCACTGAGTGGAACAAGTTTTACAGGAACTCATACATTTGGTAGTACAAATAATTTTGCAACAGGCTCACGTGATGCATTCTTTACCACATCCCGTTACTGGGTGGGTGGCGCTAGCGGAAACTGGGACGTAGCAAGCAACTGGAGTTATTCTTCTGGAGGGGTAGCAGGTGCTCCTGTACCAGCTGTTGGAACTACAACTACCGGTAATAATGTCTATTTTGATGCCAATAGTGGTGGCACTGTAGCTGTTGCTTTAGGTTCTACATTAGGAACAAGTACGACGGCTTTAAATAGTGTTAACTTTACAAGTAGTAATGTGACTTTTTCAGGTGCTTATGCTATTTACAACAATACTATGACTTTAACAAACTCTCCTGTTACATTTAATGCTGATGCTGTAATTGTAAACAGTAGTTTGACATTCGCGGGTGCAAGTTCAAAAATAACATATAATCCAGTAAATACGAATAAACCATTTATTCTGGGAAATGGGAATTCTTTCACTTTAACAGGAAATAATGAAACAAGTTGTTTAGATGGAAATGCGTATGCTTATTATACATTTAATACATTAAGTCCATTAACCGCTTACTTTAATCCTAACAACGTTTATTATCAAGTTATTTTACAAAGAGGAATTATAACTTTAGGTACCAATTTACAAACAACTCGTTTCAGTACAGGGACAACGACTACTGGAGCACCTGCTAATAATATGGGTTTAGTTTTGAATGGGAATACATTAACTGTTACTGGAATTGGTGGAAGTACATTAACCAATTCATCTGTTGTTAATCAAGGTATTGATGCAAGTACAACAGGTTCGAAAGTTGTAATATCAACTAGCAATGTGTCTTTTTTAAATGCAACTGGTAGGATTTTTAAAGATGCTACAACCATTGATAATCTGGAATTCAATTCTTCCGGAAATACGTTTGCTCCATCTTATCCATTGACAGTTAACAATTTAACGCTTACAGCAGGTACAATAAATACAAGCAATAATATCGCCATTGTTCCCGGAGGAAAATTGACCCTTTCGACGGGTACACTTATTACCAACAACGGCATTACCTTGCAGAGCACTGCCTTAGGAACCGCCACCATGCTGAATAGTGGTACTTTCTCAGGCACTATCAACGCCGAACAATATCTCGGTTCTGCCCGCAATTGGTATGTGTCAAGTCCTGTTCAGGTTACAAATTCACCTGCAAACAATATTACACGGTATTACGAATATGTGGAAACGGGCGATAATGCCGATTTAGGGGTTACGGGTTCAACAGCTTATTGGAAAGGTTTAAGTACCGGAACTGCTATGACAGTTGGCAAAGGCTATATTGCCCAAGCAAGTGCCGAAACTACAGTGCAATTTAGCGGCACTCCAAACAATGGCAATATCACTACCAGCTTTAACCTCACCCGCGACGATGCCAAAGGAAAAGGTTTTAACTTAGTTGGTAATCCATATCCTTCGTATTTGGATTGGAGTTTGGTATATGCTGCCAATCAAAATCTTATGTCAACAGCGTGGTTCAAAACCAAAAAAACAACAGAATTTGGAGGAGGATATGTTTTTGCAACAGTTAATATTTCACCATCTCAAACTGTAGAAATTGTTGCAAATAATGCAAATACCACAATTACCAAATATATTCCTCCGATGCAAGCTTTTTGGGTACGAGTTAAAAGCGGAACAAGTTCTACTTCTATGAGTTTCACCAACGACATGCGCGAACATCGTCTCGATAATGGCGATTTGATGAAAGCTCCTAAAGTGACTGAACGTTCACGCTTACGTCTTCAACTTATAAATGGCATTGAATCCGACGAAACATTGATTTATTTTGACAAAATTGCTACGAATGATTTCAACGAATACGATTCGCCTAAAATGATGAATAATAGCGCTGTTACTCCAGATTTGTATACAAAAGCAGGTGTTGAACGATTGGTTATCAATGGTATGAATGTAATAACAGACAACATGGAATTACCATTGGGCTTTAGCCTGAATGCAGCCGCCTCATTAAAATTGAAAGCAACTGAAATGAGTAATTTCCCTCTTGGAACACGAATTTATTTGTTGGACAAAGTGGAATTGACAAAAGTAGAATTGCTGCCCGAAACAGAATACAGTTTCAAAACAACAACAGCTACTACCAACAACGAAAGTCGTTTCAGTTTGATTTTCCGTGCGCCGGGCAATACAACAGGAGTTGATAATGCTAACCAAATAAATGCACAGGTATTTGTAAATGCAGCCAATCAGATTGCGATTATTGCTCCTGAAAAATGCAATTATGCTATTTATAATGCAATGGGACAACTAATTGAAAATGGTGTTTTAAACACGAAAAGCGAAACTATAAACACGAAACTGAATGATGGTGTTTATGTGGTGAAAGTAGGTAATCAATCAACAAGAGTAATCTTAAAATAATGTGGTGATGTGATGATATGTTGATGTGATGATTAATAAGAACACGAAACGAGAAACAAAAAACACGAAACAAATATTATGGAAACAAAGAAAAAATATATCAAACCTCGCATTGAGTGGATACCACTTGATAACGAAATATCATTGGCTTTAGCATCTTCACCACCGGAAGGCCCAAGTGAAACATTAAACAGCATTCAAAGTCCGTTTAAAGAGAATAAGGTTTAGTTTAGCAAATTGGTTTTTTTTGAGGTTTTGAAAGAATGCCCGATATTCAGGAATGAATTTTCGGGCATTGTTTTTTTTGCATTATGTTGGTTATTACTTTACAATAAACTACCTTTGCAATTGTATTTTTTGATTATATATTCAAAATATTATATTCTATGCAACAATCGATTACAACCAGCAATTATACATTCGAAGATGTCATCTCCGGAGGCGATTTGTATGTAGATAAAACGGACTTCTTTCACAAGATTATTACTGTGAGTAAAGGTGTTTTCTTCCTCTCGCGCCCTCGTCGCTTTGGTAAATCGCTTTCGGTATCTATTCTGAAAAATATATTTAAAGGTAACAAAGAGCTTTTCAATGGCTTGAAAATATACGATATGCCTTACGACTGGAAGGTGTATCCTGTAATTAATCTGAATATTTCGAAAGCTCCCTGCGAGTCAGCTTATATGCTCAACAAAGGCTTATGTGCTATATTGCGCGTCAATGCAAGCGAAATTGGTGTTGAGCTTTCTGAAGAGCAAAATTCAGGGCTTTTATTTGGCGAACTTATCGAGAAAGCATCAAAACTTGGCAAACTCGTAATTCTAATTGACGAATACGACAAACCATTGGTGGAAAACATCTATGCCCCGCATATCGAAGAAATTCGACAAGTACTCGAAAGCTTCTATATAAACATCAAAGCTTCTGACGAACATCTGCGTTTTGTGTTTATGACTGGCGTAACCAAATTCTCCAAAATATCAGTATTCTCCAAACTCAACAATTTGGAAGATATTACCATGGATGCACGCTTTGCTACCATGTACGGCTATACGCAGGACGAAGTGGAACATTATTTTGGTGATCGGATTGATGAATTGGCCGATAAAAACAAAGTTGATAGACAAGAATATCGTGAAACGATACGGAAATGGTACAATGGGTTTCGTTTCCATCCCGATGCCATTACTGTTTATAATCCGGTTTCGATGGGTATGTTTATTAACCAAGGTGGAAAGTTTATCAATTTTTGGTTCTCAACAGGTAGTCCAACGTTTGTTTTCAAGGTTTTGAAAAAGCAAAACATTGATTTTTTCGATACCATTCGTCAACCAGTGGATTCAGTCACGCTCGATTCGTTTGATGTAACCAATATGTTGGCAGCACCGTTTCTGTTGCAAACAGGATACCTGACCATTGATAGAGCAGAAACTATGTTTGAAGAGCCTGTTTATTATCTTAACTTTCCAAATAAGGAAATTGAAACAGCTTTCGAAAAACATTTAATCAGTTCACTTGCCGAACGGAATTTGGGCGAAGTTACCAGCGAAATTATCCGCATGCAAATGGCATTGTTGGCAAATAATACGACTGAGATGCATAGGCTATTGTTCAATCATATAGCTGCTATTCCTTATGCACATCGTTCGGATATGGAGGAGAATTATCAAAATATTATCTATTCGGTTTTTCGTCTGATGGGCGCAGCCATTCACAACGAAGTGCATATTAATAATGGGCGCATCGATTCGGTCATTGTAAACAAAGACCATATTTATATCTTCGAATTCAAAATGGATCAAGCTGCCGACATCGCCATTGCTCAAATCAAAGAAAAAGGCTACGCCACTCCTTATTTATCCGACGGGAAACCTATAACCTTGATAGGCATTAATTTTTCGAAAGAGAAACGGAATATTGTAGAATGGAAAGAGGAGATAGTTTAAGCGGGTGGTAGGCTGCAAGCCGACCTCACGCTTAAACTTATAATTAAGTACTTGGCTTGCAAGCCGACCTCACGCTTAAACATACAAGCTAAACATTAAACTGCATTCAAAGTCCGTTTAAATAGGAGATAGGTTTAGTTTAATAAATTAGTTTTTTTGAGGTTTTGAAAGAATGCCCGTTATTCAGCAATGAGTTTTCGGGCATTGTTTTTTTTTATTTTTAAAATTCTATTGCATTGATAGAATTTTTGCGCTACTTTTGACAGTGAAAAATTATTCATCGTACAGTCGCCATGCTTGGCGTCTCTGGGAAGCAAACAAAAACCAAATTATTATCGAATAAAAACCGAATTTTTCACCGTAGAGACGCAGCATGCAACGTCTCTACATTTCAAAAATATTAATTAAATAGCTTGCTATCTATTGTACGCAGAAAGAATTAAATACTAAATAAACGATTAGCATTCAAATAAATAACCCAAAGGCAATGCGATTGATTAAAAACCTTGCTGATTTAAAATTAATAACGATTCAACCAAAAAATGTTGATTTTTGGAAAGCGTTGACCGAACAGCAGCAAATGGAAGTGGAGAATTCTCTCTCAGAAATTGAAAGAGGAGAAACAATTGATTATGAAATTGCAATGTCAAAACATCGAAAATGAAAAGCTAGTGTTTATCGTTGCAATTTTTGATAACAGACAAAATCCGAACAATATAAAACTGAAATAAAAAACAAAATAATTATCGAATAAAACCGTATTTTTCAACATATTAATTAAATAGCATTCTGCTATTGTTCGCGC
>JBMOHG010000123.1:0-8394 GCA_049317965.1 Paludibacter sp. | reverse complement strand
GTATAACTACCTGTAACTGTTCCATTCATTAATGGACTTCCGGCATATAACATTGCTTTACCTAATAATGCATAAGCAGCACCTTTTGTTAATCTACCTTCGTTTGTTCCTTTTGTAATTTGACCAGTTTGAGTAGCATCCCAATTGACTGGGAGTTTATCAATTGCATACAATAAATCCTTCTCAATACTATCTGAACAAGCATGGTATGATAATCGCGGAAAATTCAAATCGTCGGATGGAGTCAAAACTCTGGTAATATATGGAAGTCCGCCCCAAATTCGAATCATCTGAAAATAGAAATATGCTCTTAAAAAATGTGCTTGACCATCGATTAAATCTTTTTGCTCCTGCAATGGAGCATCTTTATATGCAATAGTCATTTTGTCTAAATTCGCAATAGCAATATTTACCTTACGAATACCTAACCAACCACCATCCCAATAACCTAAACTGGAATAGCCATCTCCTGAAGTATAACTTGTTGATCCGTTAGCAATAATTATATAGGGATTAGAATTAAATTTTAGAGGTTCACCGTTAACACTTGTTGTTGGTGCATAAAAATAATTAGCAATTGAGGTTTCCCAATTTCTGTAATCAGAATTTTGTGATGGCATATAATTATTGCTGACTTGCAAAATATCATCTCCCATATTAAAATTTGTAGAATTATTTCCATTCATAGGATCTGACATACAATCATAGGCATCTTCAATAAATCCCTGAAATTTATCAAAAGATTTAAAAATATCGGCTTCTGTTAAACCCGCAGCTGGCGATTTATCTAAATAGTCAGAACAGGAAGTAAATACTAGAATAAATAAAGCCATCAAAACTGTTAAATTGAATATTTTCATAATATATAAGTAGTTTTAATTAGAAAGTTACATTAAGTCCAAAATTTATTCTTTTTACAGTTGGATACAGTGAAAAGGATTGTTCACCTTGTGCATAAATATCAACTGCTGATTCTCTATCTTCAGGTATGTTTGAAAAGAATAATAAATTATTTCCGGAAAGAGTTAATTTTAATGCATTTAGACTAAGACTCTTTAGCAATTTTCCTGAAAATGTATAAGCTATTTCCATGTTTTTCAGTCTTAAATAGGAAGCATCAAAAACTCTCCCTCTTGTTAATTGATTTTGCCCAAATGCAGAACCACCTGCAGGCAACATTGGGTAACTGGCATTTAGATTAGTTGGAGACCAGTAATCACCTAACAGACTATTTGCCCAGGGAGAACGACTATCGGCTGTAAAATTAATATTATTGAAATATTGCGACACATTATAAACTCCGAAAAATTGAACCATAAAACTAAATCCCTTATAATCAACTCCAAATGATGCATTATATGTATTTTGAGGACGATTTGGGTAGCCATAGGCAGCGTTATCTTTTGCATCAATAACACCATCGCCATTGAAGTCAACCACAGCTACACTACCTGGTAAACGACCTGAATTGGCTGTAAATGCAACAGTTCCATATAAATCGTCCCAGCTTTTAGTAAATCCGGGTTGTTCAATTTGGTATCTTGGTTGCCCAATTTGAAATCCTTCATTTTTTTGATAAGCAAACATTAATTCAGGATCATCTCTAAAAATTACTTTATCTTCAGAATGAGTAAAATTATACCCAATCCAACAATGCACCCCAGACCATGTTTGTTGTAATTTAAGTTCCATTTCAAATCCTTTGTTTTGAACTTTTCCGATATTAGCTGCTACAGGTGCTGCCCCGAAATAACTTGGTGTAATTGCAGCACGTTGTGCAGCAGACATAAAAACATTACTCCTATCATCTTGAAATAATTCGAAAGAGCCACTTAAAGTACTCTTAAATATTGAAAAGTCAAGTCCAATATTTTGTTTTTTTGATATTTCCCATTGTAATTCAGGATTACCAAGTACTAATTGTCTATATTGTTTATAAGTGGCTCCGGGACCGGTACGTATATCTCCATTTGTATAAGTTGTTCCAAAAGTGGTGATGTCTGATCCATCCAATCCCCATTGTGAATCGTATGCCCAACGTTGAGATGCAAAGTTGTCGCTCCCAACAGTTCCAATAGAATATCTGATTTTTAATTTATCCAGCCATTTTTGTTTAAAAAACGATTCGTTGGATAGCATCCAACCTAACCCTAGCGATGGAAAAAAACCGAATCGGTATTTTGCAGCAAATTTTTCAGATCCATTATACGCTCCATTCATCTCAACAAAATAACGATCATCAAAACCGTAAGTCACACGACCGACCCAATCTTCACGATAATGTGGAAATTCACTCCCAGCTGTAAACTCTTCGCGGCTCATTAGTGCCAATGCAGAAACGTCATGTTTCCCAAATGATCGTGAATAATTTAATTGACCTTTATAATACAAGCGACGTTGTGTACTACCAATACTAAAACTCTCCGTATCAAAACTTCCTGGAAATTTAAAATAATCAAAATCACTACCACCAGTTGAAGGATTATACGTTATAACTCCTTCTCTACTAATACTTTTACTCAACAGTGTAATTGCAGATATTGCACTTCCTGAATACATTCTGTTATCATAAGATAATGAACCTTGAGCAGTTAAACCTTTAGTAATAAACCCTAAATCTTGTTTTAGACTGAAATCAGTAAAAATTTGAGTAGTGTAATCAGTAGATAATCCTGCTGACCCACTTAGTACAGCCACAGGATTAATATCTGTATTATTGGGATTATATCCAAATGTGCCATCTTCCCATCTTACAGGGAAATTAGAGGGTGATAATTGATAAAATGCTCTCCAGATATTTGTTGCATTGGATGAAAATCCATCCTTTTTGCTTATAGCTCCAGCTAAATTTACCGATAATACAGTAGTTTTGGAGATATTAAAATCTAAATTCGAACGAAAGTTATATCGTTCGAACCCCCATTTTGCTTTATATGGTAAACCAACATCGAGACCAGTTTTCAGCAAATCGTCATCTTTCAAATATGATAATGCTGCAAAATATTTTGCGAAAGTAGTACCACCTGTTATATTTAAATCATATCGATTTGTCATAGCATTACTCTTAGCAACCTCTTTTGCCCAATTCACATTTGGATATAATTCAGATTCATATACTGAGGTAGGGTTTCTGTATTTATTCAAAATTCCCTGAGGTAGATACCAACTCCAATTGGTCGAAAATGCCGGATTCTGTCTCTCAAGTGTTTCATTTTGATAAGCGAATGTTTCATAAGAATCCATGTTTATGGGCAATTTAGAAATATATTTAAAAGTAGAATTAGTGGAAAATGTTATTTGGGCTTTTCCTTCTTTTCCTCTTTTGGTTGTTATGAGAATAACACCTTCAGCACCCTTAACTCCGAAGACAGCAGTTGCAGATGCATCTTTCAATACTGATATAGCATCAATTTGTCCCATTTCAATATCACTCATCTTACGCTCAACACCATCTATCAATACCAATGGATCAGAACCATTCCACGAAGAAAGTCCACGAATAAGGATTTTTGGGTCTTCAGCTCCGGGCATTCCTGTAACAGTTTGAGTTGTAACACCAGGTAGTAATCCTGTCAAAGCTTGTCCAACACTAGAAAAAACTCCGGTTCGTACCAAATCTGTTCCCTTAGTTTGGGTTATAGCACCTACTACACTTTGTTTTTTTTGTGAACCGTAACCAACAACTACTACTTCATCTAATTTTTGTAACGTTTTAGATAATGATATTGAAAGCATTAATTTCCCTTTAATGTCAACTGTTTGAGTTTCGTAACCAATATACGATATTTTTAATTCCCCATCTTCAGGGGCATCAATGCTAAATCGTCCGTTAATATCAGTAATTGTTGCTATTTTGGTTCCATTCAATATTATATTTGCACCAATAACAGTTTCGTTTCTTTCATCGGTTACGATACCACTTACTTTTGATTTAATCGTAGCTTGTTTGACTTTCTCATCTACAAGTTTTGCCTTTTTGGAAATATAAACTTGTTTTCCATCAATCTTAAAATTATTCAAACTGTTTTTAAATAGTTCTTCCAATGTTTTCGTTAAAGTCTGGTTTTTAATATCTAGATTTACCTTTCTATTTAGGTCGATATCTTTATCGGCATAGAAAAACACAATCTGACTGTTCTTTTCTATTATTGATAATACTTCTTTAACTGAAATATTTTTCTGTTGAATAGTTAAAGTTGCATTTTGAGCAAAACAATTGCTTAGAAAAACATTTATAAATAGCAGCAGAAATAAACATAAACTTCGGCTTAACTTACCTTTTAAAATCTTGGGGTTTGGAGTGTTTTTCATTTTTATACCGATTTAAAATATATTATTTGTATTTTTTTACAGAATTTGTTAATCATACTACTTAAAAAAATGATGCAATTATGGCTAAACATGAATTATAAATAAAAAATCAAAGGGGGAATTTAAATTATAACAACCTATTAATCAAAACTTATTCTATATTCAGAATCTTTTTTTGCATAAGTCATAGACGTAATTTCAGATAATCCATTTAATAGTTGCGTTAAATCATCTTTGAGTTCTAACTTACCAGAACAAGTAATACCAGATGCAGAAGTAGGAAGTTTCATTGTAACATTATAAAATCTAGATAAACGAAGCAATATATTCTCTATAGGTTCATTACGGAATATATAATTCCCTTCATGCCAAGATGTATAATTTTCCACATCTACATTGCTCAATGTTGAAGCCTGGTCGGTGTAAGCAAATAATTGATTTGGTTTTATTATTGTGGCTTTTCCATTTTTAGGTTTTACATTTACCGAACCACTGACCAGAACAACATTAGTTTGTTTGTCTTCTTTATATGCAGTTACATTAAAAACTGTACCAAGTACTCTAACATCAATTTTTTCGGTTTTTATGAAAAATGGTCTTTTTGAATCGTGCGCAACCTCGGCATATACTTCACCTTCAACAAAAATCTCTCTTTTGTCTTTTGCAAATGTAACAGGATAAATAACAGTTGTACCTGTATTCACCCAAAGCGTGCTTCCATCTGAAAGTGTTAAAAAAGCTCGTTTGCCATAAGGTACTCGCAACTGATTGTAAACTATTGCATCGTTGGCAACCTTTTCGGTCTGTTTTACTGTAAAAGACTGTTTATTCACTTTAAGTTGGCCATTTTGATCATATTCTACATTTGCCTGAGCTCCATCAACAGCTAAAGTTTGACTGCCTGAAACTAATTGAATTTGACTATTTGGTTGTTTTGTATGAATAATATTCTCACTTGCAAAATCGGTAATTGATTGAATTGACTCTGTTTTACCTGATTTTGTATACATAAATAATGATAATCCAATTACGCCTACAAAACTTGCAGCTACAGCTAGTGAGCGAAATAATTTAAAACGTTTAATTTTTAACTCTTTTCTGTAATTTGTATTTTCAATCCTATCCCATAAATGTTCAATTTTGTCACCTGAAACTTCGGGTTTGTTTTCGTGCAAACTTTTCAACATCATAAATGCGGAAATAAACTCATCAGTGTTAATTTTATCATCATCGATAAGCATTTTCCAATGTTTTTCACTTTCAGGCGTAGGTTGCAACATTGAATCGATGAAATAATCATCGGTTAAATAGTCTGAAGCATGATATTTTGAATAATCTGTAAACATTTCTTATTTTCTCTTTTACAATAAGTGATACTTACTTAAATTTAGTACTCACTTTTTTTTGATAATCACTTTTTTTATCTTAAAAATAGCAATAATAGAATTATAGTATATGCTGCAATAGATTTCAGCTTATTTAATGCCCTATGTATCAAATTTTTTGCTGATTGATAATTTATATTCATTAATTCAGCTATTTCATCACATGAAAGTCCTTCAACAAACCTATGATAAAGTGCTTCTTTCTGGTGTTCATTTAATTCTTTAAACAATCGTTTTAGTAATAATTGTTTTTCTGTTTGGGTTTCCCTTTCTATCCATTCTTCTTGATAATCCCTTTCATTCAAACCATGAAAATTACTATCTGTAATTTCTGTTGTTCTTGATTCTTTTTTAATTAAGTAGAACAGTCTGTTTCTAAATGAAGCAATAAAATAAAATTTTAAATTATCAACTTTCTCAAGATTTTGTCGATGAGCATAAATTTCAACAAATATATCATGAATTGCATCTTCAATCAATTCTGTGTTTGCTCTTAGTGAAAGACCAAATGCATACAGGTCTTTTGCAAATAAATTATAAAGTGTAGAATACGCTTTATCATCACCAGCAACAAATTCATCACGGAGCTGATGAATCATATAAGGGTCAAAAGTTGAGCTTTTTAACGTCATGATTTGATTAAGGTATTCTTGTGATTTCATATATAAGAGTTGGTCATTTAAAATAGTACTCAATAATAAAGTTAAAAGTTCATATTCATATTAAAATAATGAAACCACAAATATACAACTCAAAACAATACTTGGTTTAAATAGAAAGTTAAATTGCCATAATAAAAATTCGAAACTACTTTTTTAAAAAATATTTAAAATAATATTATTAGGTATTGAGTATTATATTATCTGCAATATCTAAGACATTTTGTCTGTCAGTTTCTATAGCTTCGTCTTCAAGTAGTGTAGATATGGAAAATTTATACCTTACCTCTGAACTCTCTCCAACCTTTAACCCCATGTTGGTGCTTTCTCCGACCTCTATCCCCTATGGGTACTTTCTCCAAGTGGAGAAAGAGTTGGGACTTTTTGAGTTTCTGTAGAAAGAGATGGGACTTTTTGAGATTATGGAGTATGGATGGGACTTTTTTGAGAATTTGATGAGAGGTGAACTTTCAGTTCTTCAATCATATAATCGGCAATATCCAATCCATTTTCTCGGTCAATTTCACTTGCTTCGTCTTCCAATAAAGTTGATATTGAAACTTTGCAATAATTTTGTTTTTGTATTTCCTCTACTTTCAAACTCCATTTCTCATACGCTCCTAAATCAGGATATAGAATCACATTTCTATTTTTAAGCACTTTACATTTTTTAATAGATAAACCATGTATATTTCCGGCTGCAAGCCATAACATATCCGGCAAAATACAACTTGTAATAATAGCTGATTTTTCGCTTTCTACAATTGCAACTGTTTTGTCCGGGTATATTGTCAATAGATGTTCCCCGAAGAAACATTGCTGTAAATTGAAGTCTTGAGGGAGTTCCTTTTTCTGTTTGAGTTTATTATGAGCCCAATCAATTGCACCACTTTCGTGCTTAATTCTTTTTCCAGTAATGAGATTATACTGCATAATTTTTCCTGTCCGTACTTTGCCTGTAATGTCGATTTGCCAAAAGATAACTTCTTTGTTTTTTGATGCACCAAGTAAATACTTTTCAAAAACTATATTGATTTGTTCTTCAGAAAAATTATTTTTCAAGAATGAAACAAAATTGCTCTCATAGCTTAGAGAATTTTCGAGGTAATGGTAAGGGATAAACCCGACTGGGCGGGGTTGTATTGGTTTAGACCCAACCCAACCTCCCCGAAATGGAGGAGTATACCTCTCACCTGCCCTCTCCAAAGTAGAGGGAGATAGATGATTATCGATAAAAAAATGTTTCGGGGTGTAATGATACCCGCATTTACTTTCACGGTTGCACCTGCCAACAGTATGATGAATTGGTTTATGTATGTTACCATCTAAATACTGCGTGAAACTAAGTTTGGCTTTGCACGATGGACATATGTGGCGGGTGTCTTTGCCTTTGTAAGGCTGTAAATATGGCTTAAGATAATTCATGATTAGTTGATAGCTGACAATGGATAATTGATAATCAGTATTTTATACATCTAAATTGGTAACAGTTAGTAACAGCTAGTAACATTGGTAGTAAGTGTTACCATTGTTACCACTTGTTACTATTGTACTGTTTTTGGACATAATTTATTGTAAATACGAGACACTTTTACTTTGAAGCTATTGAACTTATTTTCGTTTTTGCAAAGTTTTTTGGCAATGGCATAAGCACTGATGCCAGGCTCTTTTTCTATCAACTCTGCAATCTGACTTTCAAGTTCTTCTTTTTCTTTTTCTGAAACTGCTTTCAAATGGTGAGACTCAGAACCAAAATCGAGAAATTCAAATTGCAGGAAGTTCGTTGGTTTGCTTATGTTGCAAACACAAACATTTTCGGAATCATATATTATTTCGGTATTTCTGGCTTTAATCATTTTGATGTACCGAACTCCTTTATCGGTTGAACTTTCGCCAATAGAAAAACTGCTGTCACAGAAATTAATCAACATTTTACTTCCTTGTAAATCATTTCGAGTGATTGGTTTTGATAAATCTCTTTTCGGTGTATGTGCCAAAATAAGTAATGATAAGTGATATTTGTTTTTTAGCGTTTTTAA
>JBMOHG010000122.1:0-8402 GCA_049317965.1 Paludibacter sp. | reverse complement strand
CGGTTTTGCATGATTTTGCCTCTAAAATCGGTAGATTTGGCATTGTGCCAATTGTTTTGAAATGAATTTTCCTGAATATTACCAAAAGAAAATTCCGAAGATTTGTCGAAACAACAAGGTAGAATCTGACCTTGAGTATTAATTACTGATCCACTCCACAATCGCCAACAACGATTATGTTGTTTAGATTTTATATAATACTTCCCATCCGATTCCATTTGATAACGTGAATATTTTTTCAAGGTTGGCTTAAGCTCATGACCATTTTCAAAGTCATAAAGTTGAGCTGTTTTGAAAACCAATCTATCAACATTATACTTTTTTGCCAGTTTTTTCATCTCAGCCATTTGATGTTCGTTGGATTTTAGAACAATAAATTGCATTTCAATCATTGGTGTTACAGACTTTAATTCTCGTTTCCACTCATTGATATAATTAATTCCATCAAGTGCTTTTTGCAATTTTCCTCCAACTCTGTATTTTTCGTAAACCTCCTGTGTACTTCCATCCACCGATATTATCAACTTATCCAATCCGGAGGTTACAATATCTTTGGCAACGCTATTTGTCAAAAACTGTGCATTTGTAGATGTAGAAGTGTAAATGCGTGCATCATGAGCATATTTTGCCATTTCGTATAAATTTTTGTGCAACAAAGGCTCACCCTGAAAATATAAAATCACATGCAACAATGTAGGCTTTAATTCATCGATTAATTTATGATACAATTGAATATCAAAAGTGGCTTGTTTTGGAACAATTTGTTTTTTATTTCCTACCGGACATTCAGGACAGTGTAAATTACAAAAATTTGCCGGTTCAACTGAAATGAAAAAAGGTAATCGGGTTTTGAATTTCTGTAATCCAAAGTATGACATTTTATAAGAAAGATATAAACGGCAAAAATTAAGAATTTTGCGAGGAGAAAAATAACTGAAAAGAATCAACAAACGTTTAATTTTATGTAAAAAATTCAACATACCAACAAAAAAAGTTTTGAAATTAGAATATAATGCTTTGAGAAAGTGATTATTTCGCCATTTTGAGAAATTATTCACAAAAAAATGTCAAAATCATTTGCAAAGTAAGTCAAAATTCATTGAAAGATAGTATATTTGCACCCTAATTGAAAAATAAAAAATAATATAAATTATAACAAAAACAAATTTTTATGAGAAAGCAATTATTTTTCGCGGTTTCGATGGTACTGGCGTTAGTTTTTAGCTCATGTAGCAAGGACTTGACCGCCTTGGATCCTAGCTTATTCAAATGTAATCCAAATCCACTCGAAGTTAAAGGTGGAAAAGTTGATGCCACAATTACAGGTACATTTCCTGTTAAGTATTTCAACAAAAATGTATCGGTTACAGTAACTCCTGTGTTAAAATTTGATGGAAAAGAAGTAAAAGGAACACCTGTTACTTTTCAGGGAGAAAAAATTGTTGGTAACAATCAAATTATTAACTACAAAGCTGGTGGAACATACAGTATGAAAGCCTCTTTCAATTATGTACCCGAAATGGCTGTTGCTGAATTGTTTTTGACTTTTGATGTTGCATCAAAAAAGAAATCTTATCAGGTACCAAGTGTGAAAGTTGCTGATGGTGTTATTTCTACCTCTCAATTAGTTTCAACAAGAGCATCTGAAAATGCACCGGTTTATATTGCTGATAAATACCAACGTACCGCTCAGGAAATGCAGGAAGCTGACATTCTATTTTTAATTCAAAAATCAGAATTACGCAAAACCGAACTTAACTCAGCTGACATTTTGGCTTTAACTAAAAAAATCAAAGATGTAAAAGATGTTCAGGGTAAACAAATTGAAGGTCTTGAAGTTTCCGGATATGCTTCTCCTGATGGAGGTTTGGAATTAAATACTAATTTGGCCGAACAACGCGAAAAGGTTACAGTTGATTTCTTAAACAAAGAGTTGAAACAAATCAAAGCAACTGTAAAAATGGATGCTAAGTTCACTCCGGAGGATTGGGCAGGTTTCCAGGCTTTGATGGAAAAATCTAATATTCAGGACAAACAAGTTATCTTGCGTGTATTGTCAATGTATACAGATCCAGAACAACGCGAACGTGAAATTAAAAATCTTTCTGTTGCGTTTAAAGCAATTGCTGAAGAAATTCTACCTCAGTTACGCCGTTCACGTTTAAAATTGACAGTGAATACTACAGGTAAAACAGATGCTGAATTAACACAACTTGCAAAACAAGATCCAACCAAACTTACAGTTGAAGAATTATTATTTGCCTCAACGTTAACTAATAATTTAGATGAAAAAGCTGCTATCTTCCAAAAAGTAACAGAACTTTATCCAAATGATGTTCGTGGTTATAATAACTTGGGATCAGTAAAATTCCAACAAGGAAATAATGATGATGCTGCTCGTTACTATGCTAAAGCGTTAGAAATTAATCCAAGAATGGCAGATGTAAATTACAATACAGGTTTAGCTTCGTTGGCTAAAGGCGATGCTACTAAAGCAGAAGTGTCATTTGGTAAAGCAGCCGGAACCAGTGGTAACTTAGGTCAAGCTTTGGGAAGTATCAATGTTATTAAAGGTGATTATTCAAAAGCTAAAACATATTTTGGTTCTACAGCATCAAACAATGCAGCTTTAGTTCAAATTCTGAATGCTGATTATAGCAATGCTCGTAAAACTTTAACTGCTGTTCCACAGCCAGATGCAATGACTTCATATTTAGGTGCTATTATTGGTGCCCGTACCAATGATCGTGATGCAGTTTACAGCAATTTGAAAAATGCAGTAAAGAAAGATGCTTCTTTTGCATTAAGAGCAACTAAAGACATTGAATTCTCGAAATTTGCAACCGATCCTGCTTTCCTTTCTATATTAAAGTAAACAGTATTATCCATTTAATAATAAAAAAATCCGGTACAAAATATTGTATCGGATTTTTTATGTAAATTCAAAGAAATAATTTGCATTAAAAATTAGTCTATAAAACAACAGTTTAACGAACAAAAGTTTATAATTCTGATAATTTAATAATTTAATGTCCATTATTGCTTTTTAGTTCAATAACATTTTAATTATCGGGCATTTAACACTACCTTTGCAATAATTTCAAAAAATAAATTAAGGAAATCAGAATGAAAGAAAACGAACAAATAGTTGCTAAAATTGTTGAAGGAATACAAGAAAGAAAAGGGAAAAAGATTGTTGTAGTAAATCTAAATAAATTGAAAGAAGCACCATGTAGTTACTTTGTAATTTGCGAAGGTGATTCAAATGTTCATGTGAACGCAATAGGAAATTCAATTAAGGATTGGGTTCGCGATCAAATTAAAGTTAAACCTTATGCTACCGATGGTTTTGAAAACTGTGAATGGATAGCAATGGATTACGGACAAATTATCGTTCATGTTTTTCAACGTACAACCCGCGCCTTCTACGACATAGAACATTTATGGGCAGATGCAAAATTAACTAAGATTGCAGACGTTCTTTAATTATTTAAAGGTTATTAAAAACAAGTAAGCCTGTCATTTGTTATAAATAAAAAAACAGAAAACATCAGTAATAAAAAATGGAAAATAAAACACCAAATCCAAAACCGATTAAGCCTAACAGTAAATTTCCGAAGTTCAATATATCCTGGATTTATGGCATCATTATTTTGGCACTTTTAAGTTCATACTTTTTCAATGATGCTGCACCCAAGAAAGATGTAAAGTATTCTACATTTAAAGAATATGTAAGAAAGGGGATGATTGAGAAAATTGATGTTTATTCATCAAAAAGTATACTCGAAGCTACAGTAATAAAAGATTCACTTAAAAATGTATTTGGTGAAAAATCTGAGTTATACGCCAAAGATCGTATGATAACAGTGAGTGTGCCTGCAGATGAATTTTCTAAATTCAATCAGATTGCTGAGGAAAAATACGGCATTAAAACAGTTGTGGAATATAAGGAAGGAAGAGATTACATGGATGTATTTCTTTTCAGCATCTTACCATTTCTATTGCTAATACTATTTTTTGTATTTATGAATCGTCGTATGTCAGGCATGGGAGGCGGTGCTGGTGGCGGTGGAATTTTTAATGTAGGAAAATCGAAAGCGCAACTTTTTGATAAAGGCGATACAACTAATAAAATTACTTTCAAGGATGTAGCAGGTTTGGCCGAAGCTAAACAAGAAATTGAAGAAATAGTTTCATTCCTGAAAAACCCAACTAAATATACCGAGTTAGGTGGAAAAATTCCGAAAGGTGCATTACTTGTAGGACCTCCGGGAACCGGAAAAACTTTATTGGCAAAAGCCGTTGCTGGTGAAGCCGATGTTCCGTTTTTCTCTATGTCAGGTTCCGATTTTGTCGAAATGTTTGTTGGGGTAGGAGCATCTCGTGTTCGCGATTTGTTCCGTCAGGCAAAAGAAAAGTCTCCATGTATTATTTTTATTGACGAAATTGATGCGGTAGGTCGTGCTCGTGGTAAAAATGCAAATATGGGAAGTAACGATGAGCGAGAAAATACCTTGAACCAATTACTTACCGAAATGGATGGTTTTGGTACAAATAGTGGTGTAATTATTTTGGCTGCTACTAACCGGGCTGACATTTTGGATAAAGCTTTGATGCGTGCCGGCCGTTTCGACCGTCAGATACATGTTGATTTACCGGATGTACATGAAAGAAAAGAAATTTTTAATGTTCACCTTCGCCCAATAAAAATAAATGAATCAGTAGATGTGAATTTCCTTTCACGTCAAACTCCGGGATTTTCAGGTGCCGATATTGCCAACGTATGTAATGAAGCTGCTTTGATTGCCGCTCGAAAAAATAAAACTTTTGTAGAAAAGCAAGACTTTTTGGATGCTGTTGATAGAATTGTAGGTGGTTTAGAAAAGAAAACCAAAATAACTACCAATGCCGAAAAGAAATCAATTGCATATCATGAAGCCGGTCATGCTACCATAAGTTGGATGACTGAACATGCTAATCCACTTATTAAAGTAACCATCGTACCACGAGGAGAAGCTCTTGGTGCTGCTTGGTATTTGCCTGAAGAACGACAACTAACAAATCGCGAACACATGCTCGACGAAATGTGCTCAACTTTGGGTGGACGTGCTGCCGAAGAAGTTTTCTTACACCAAATGTCAACCGGTGCTATTAATGATTTGGAAAGAGTAACAAAACGTGCTTATGCCATGGTAGCTTATTTTGGGATGAGCGAAAAACTGGCTAACATGAGTTACTACGATTCATCAGGCAATTCGGATTATGGTTTTACAAAACCATACAGCGAAAAAACTGCAGAATTAATTGATTCTGAAGCTAAAAAAATTGTAGCTGATGAATACGATCGTGCTAAGAAAATTTTAAATGATAATGCAGCTGGCCATAATGCATTGGCAGAGTTATTGATAGAAAAAGAAGTTATTTTTGCTGAAGATTTAGAACGTATTTTTGGAAAAAGACCCTGGACTTCGCGCAATGATGAGTTAATGGCTCAAAACGGTGATGCCGATAAAATGTTGGAAGCTGAAAATGAAATACTCGAAATAGCTGAAAAATCGACTGATACTGATGTTACAAATGAAAAGGTACCGGAAGTGAAAGCAGCTAAAAAAACTGTTGTAAAAAAAGATAAAAAAGTAGACAAAGGTGCAGAATAATTCATCACGTCAGGAAATATTAGACCGAATATCAGCCGCAGCTAAAAAGCGGCTGACTTTCGTTAATCCTTCTAATTCTAAAACTGAAGATATTTATAAACCAATACTTCCCGATACAATCACCTGCTTTGTAAACGAACTGGAAGCTATTAGTGGTCAATGTATTGTGTGTGAAAATGAATCGGATTTGTATTCAAAATTAAAATCATTTATTAGTAAACGTCAAATACCTTATATTTTTTCCAGAGATGCATATATTTCGCTTCAGTTGGAAAAATTTGATATTTCGTTTACAAATGAAATTAGCAAATTTGAAGACATGCAGGCCGGTATTACAGGTTGTGAATTTCTAATAGCTCGTACCGGTAGCGTGGTAATATCATCAGCATCGCCGTCGGGCAGACAAATGAATGTATTTCCACCAATTCATATTGTTTTGGCACATGTTTCTCAGCTGTTAGATTATCCTGAAGATGCTTATGTTGCCATTCAAAATAAATACGGAGAAGATTTACCGTCAATAATTTCTACTATTACCGGTCCAAGTCGTACTGCTGATATCGAAAAAACCTTAGTGCTCGGAGCCCACGGACCAAAAGAATTTGTAGTTTTTCTTTCAAAAGTATAAAGTTTTGCTATCTTTGTAGTTGATTTTATTTCGATACTTGCAATAGTGAAATTTATTACAATATTCCTATGAATAACTTTTTAAAACGGACGCTGAGTGGTGCTGTATTTGTTACGCTCGTAGTTGGTTCTATTTTGCTCAGTCATTATACATTTGCAGCATTTTTTGCCATAATATGTGGCTTGGGTGTTCGCGAATTTCATAAACTTACCAATAATAAATCAGAAGTAACTGTCAATCAATTTATTTCAATGACAGGCGCTATACTGCTTTTTTTGACTTCATATCTTGTAAAATCATTACAATTTTCAAATTCTTTTTTCTCAGTTTACGGTTTTTATATCGTTTTAGTTCTTATTTTCGAACTGTATCGAAAAAAAGCAAATCCACTCCACAATTGGGCATATTTTATTTTAGGACAAATTTTTGTTGCAATTCCATTCTCATTACTCAACTTTATACTTTTCATTGATAATTATCAACCAATTATACTTTTAGCTGTTTTCGTCACAATTTGGGTGAATGACTCAGGTGCTTATCTTGTTGGAGTTACTTTTGGAAAACATCGTCTTTTTGAACGAATTTCTCCAAAAAAATCATGGGAAGGATTTATTGGAGGTGCAATTTTTGCATTGATTCCTGCTTATGTGTTTTCTTTGTTAATTCCACAAATAAGTTTAATAAACTGGCTAATATTTTCAGAAATAATAGTTGTTTTTGGTACTTTTGGAGACTTAATTGAATCGCTAATGAAACGTACAGTAAATGTAAAAGACTCTGGCAATGTAATTCCCGGCCATGGAGGTTTGTTAGATCGATTTGACAGTATGTTATTGGCTGCTCCGGTCATTTTTATATATTTGAATTTGCTTTTTTGAAATAATTGAATTGAAAGTTTGTGTAATGAGTAATAATTTCTGTAATGAATAATACAATGGAATATAATTTTGATGAAATCCGATGTTTTCGGAATGAAGAAGTGCATGAAGTGCTGGAAAGATTAAGTAACGAAAAGCAATTTATGAAGGTGTTGAGTACCATTTATCCACTGCTACCGAAAGAAGTTATAAAGCAACGATTGATGAGTTTTCAATCTAATTATGAATTTCAGAAAGAGTTAGTTTATCCTTTTTTACAATATCTGGAAGCCAATATGACTACAGGTATTAAATTAAATGGTATAGAAAAAATCAATAAAAACGATTCCTATCTTTACATTTCCAATCATCGCGATATCATCCTCGATTCTGCATTATTATGTAGTAAATTAATTGAGAATGGACTCGATACAGTTGAAATTGCAATTGGCGACAATTTGCTGATTTTTCCATGGATAGAGGATTTAGTGCGAGTTAATAAAAGCTTTATAGTTAAGCGAGGACTTAGTGCACGCACTGTTTTGGAAAGTTCACAACGTTTGTCAGCTTACATGGCTTATACGATTAATGAAAAGAAACAATCTATCTGGATAGCCCAACGTGAAGGTAGAGCAAAAGATTCGGATGACAGAACGCAGGAAAGTTTGTTGAAAATGTTCAATATGGCTGGAAAAGAAAGTTTTACCGATAATCTAATCCGACTGAATATCTGCCCGTTAACCATATCTTATGAATACGATCCATGCGATTTTCTAAAAGCAAAGGAATTTCAGCAACGTCGTGATAATCCCGATTTTAAAAAACAACCTCAGGATGACTTGCTTAATATGGAAACTGGTGTTATGGGTTACAAAGGTAAAGTAGTTTATGAATTGAGTGGCTCAATAAATGAAGATTTAAGAACAATTGCATCGAAAAGTAGCAATAGAAATGAACAAATAACACTTACTGCACAACTAATTGACCAAAAAATACACTCTAATTATACTGTTTTTGCCAACAATAAAATTGCTTTTGATCTTTTGAATGGTGAAAACCAATTTGCACATGAATACTCCACTATCGAGAAGTTAGATTTTGAAAGATATCTTTCAAAACAGATTTCAAAAATTAATCTGGAAGATAAAGATGAAAATTTCCTGTTTAGAAAATTACTGGAGATGTATGCCAATCCGCTAATAAATAAGCTTCAAGCCTAAAAAAAAATGCGCATCGAACTTCGATGCGCATTTTTTTAAC
>JBMOHG010000121.1:0-8404 GCA_049317965.1 Paludibacter sp. | reverse complement strand
AAAGTTATTACTATTTACAATATTCTGACTATTTACTTTTGTTGAAGTTCCTGCTGAATAAATTGCATTTAATGGTCTGTTAGCGTCTACAGAATTTGTAATGGTATTATTTTCAATTATATTGCCATCGTTTCCGGTTGTACCTGATGAAGTGCTGAAAAATAGTACTCCAGATGATGCATCTGTGGTAGAACCTTTAATTGTGCAATACTGAATTGTGTTTGTGGTAGCATCATTAATGAATCGAAAAGTGGAAGTACCAGTTGTATTTGACGTACTTGTATTAGAAAATATAAATTCTGATGTTGAACCAGTTCCATCTTTCCTGCCATCAAAATCAACATTATCACATCCATTTAAATCAACCAAAGGTGCAGCTAAAGAGCCGCTTACAGAAACAGAACTTCGCGCCGGATAAATCAATAAATGTGTATAACTAGATGAACCTGTTCCACTTGCATTTAACACGGCAGTAGCCGTTTCGGTGGTATTTCCTCTAAATTTTATTATCAAATCACCAGATGGCCCTGTCCATGTTCCATCATTTATTTTGTCGAATGCACCTTTAAGTGTTGGATATGCATCTCTATATGTAGTTCCATTCCACACTTCCACAGGATTTGGATAATACTCCCAAACACCCATAGTTGGTGTTGAAACGTTTCTGGTAATACTGTCAAAATCAATTGTAATTCCAGTACCAGTTACCGCTGTCAATGTTGTGCCGGGCTGATAATCTGCAGCAATTGTTGAACCAGCAGAAGTAAATGTTGGATTGGTTGTAACACTATTTGCATCAAGACTTGTAACAATTGGTAGCGAAGTTTTATTTGATCCATTGTAATATCCAAGAACTCCACCAGTTCCGGGGGCGTAATAATCATTATAATCCAATGTAAGATTGGTGTTCACAGAATAATTGAAGTAAGCAGCATAATGGAGACTTGCTCCACTGGTTGTTGAACGTGCATTTGAGAAAATATTATTCCTGAAATTACGAGTATTTGTTGTTACAGCACTGTAAAGAGCATAGGATTTATTTGTTGAACCCGAAGCAAGATTTCCACCAATATAAATTGTATTATAATACAAATTGTTGTTATTGCTTGCTGCACCTGTTTCGTAAATGCCATAAACTGTTGTTTTGGTATCACCTGCTAAATTGATAAGATTATTACTGTAATTTGTAGCACCTGCCGAGATTTTTATACCATATATCGTTGCAGTTGTTGAGCTGGCACCTGTAACTGACAGGCTGTGAATATAATTATGAGATACAACATTCGCACCTGTATTTCCTGTAAAATAAAGTCCGATTACACTACCGGCAAATGCTGAATAAGTATTGGATAAATTATAAATCGTGTTTGCAGATACTGTTTTAAGAGAAGTTCCTGAAAGCGCTATACCACACACAGAAGCAGTATTAGTTGTAGAAGTATTGGCATTGGCAATTGTTAAGTCTCGAATAATATTATTTGTTGAAATTGTAGTACCACTAGTCGAAGTAATACCGTTTACTAGACCGGCTGTACCAGCAGTAGCATTTGTGGTTGAATTAGTTAAATTAGCAATAGTATTGTTTGAGATAGTATTTGTTCCTGTTCCAACTGAATAAATTCCATATAGAACTTGTGGATTACTTGTTGATGTGGAACTGGTTTGCAGACTGTTGGCAGTTGTAGTACTTCCCACCAAATTTGAATTAGCCGTAAGAACTCCTGTGGCATTTGTCAGGTTTATAACATACAAATTGTGCGCTTTAGTGGAGCTTGTGTTTGCAGCCGTAATTGAACTGAATATATTATTTGAAATATCCATTGAACCGGTACTTGCAATATAAATTCCATGCGAATTAGCGGTTGTAGCTGTAGAAGTTATTAAAATTGAACCAGTAGTGTTAACATCTCCAATAATATTGCCAGTTGTTGTTCCTATATTAATATTTCCGGCAACAGCATATATTGCTCTGAACGGCTCTGCGTTTGAACTCTTGAAACTTATATTTTTTATAATATTGCCCTGGATACTAGATGCTGTAGTAGTACCTGCACCGATTCGTATTGGATCTAAAGTTACAGATTGTACTGTTCCGGAAGTGCCTAAATTCAATGCAGTTCCACCACACTCTGAAGTTGTACCACCAAAGTAGTTGTTTGTAATGATAAAATTATTACCAGAGGTATTGTTAATTCTTACGATCTGATAAATATATGTACCTGTAGGTACAGCGAAGTTGTTTCGTAAAAACTATTTCCTGATATTGTGAAATCAGTAGTGTTTGACACAAGATGTATTGCATAAGAACTAGCTCCTGCGCTCCAGAAATCAAAAATATCATTATTGCTTATTGTATTTCCACTGTTTTCGTATGAAGTAGATCCTGCAGAATATATAGCCGTACGTACTCTGCCGGCTGCATCACTACTTATATCATTGTTATTAATCGTATTGCCATCATTTCCATTTCCTGTGGTTGCTGTAGAGAATAAGATTATTCCACTTGATGTATTGGTTTCAGCACCTTTAATAATACAGTATTTTACAACATTATTCTCAGCTGTATTTATTAAACGAATAGTAGATGTTCCTGCTGTTGCCGAAGTGCTGGTATTTGTGATAATTAGGTCTTTTGTAGTTCCTGTGGAATTTACACGACCATCAATTGTAACATTATCAGCTCCATTTAAGTCAATTAAAGGTGTTGATAAATTTCCACTGATAGTAATGCCGGTTACTGTTGGATAAATTTTGAGTGTTGTCCAAGCACCCCCATTAAGTGTAGCAGCTGCAGTTTCGGTGGTGTTTGAACTAATAGTAATAACAATATTATTAGCTGTTTGGGCAGTGCCATTTATTGCAGTAAAAGCCAATCCTAATCTGGTATAAGTTCCATTTGCTCCGGTAGATCCTGCAACAGTAACTTGAGCACTCGATATTGTGACAATTAATTGAAAACTAAGAAAAAGGAGTATTGATTTGAGTGAAATTGTTTTCATATTTTATATGGATTAAAAGAATCAATCAGTAAAATTCATGAAAAAAAATCGAAATGGTTGAAATTTTTCCTATGAAGATTATTAATTAAAAAAATCAATGAGTTTATATATGAATAAACAATAATATTTTGAAATTGTTCGTCTTTATTATTAACAGAATAATTTAGTTTTCCACACTAAATATCCAATTGCAAGCAAGGTCAAAAACCAATATCCATCACCTACCGGGATTGGTGGTCCTTCAGGGTCTTCGCCGGGGTCAGTAGCACCGGAACCTGGAGTATAATCTACGGATTGACGTGTTGTTGAATCACCATTTAAAGATAAATCGGTGCTAAAAGTATTTACTCCAATTTGTTGTGATACATTATTATCTGCTTTCTTTCTTGAGCTCGAAAAACTAGAACCACCAAAACTACCACCATTTCCCGTAGTATTATTTTGTTTTGTAACCGTTTTACCCGAAGTACTACCTACTGTTGATGCTGCACTTGAATTATTCTTTTTGGGAGCGTCAACTGCATAGGTAGAATAATTTTTTCTTGGAGCAGTGTATGTTGGTATTGAAATATCATTATTGTCATTGGAACTTACATTACCCACCCTTGGTGCATTTTCAATTGCTCCATTGAAACTTACTCCTTGATTTTGATAATAATATTTTTGAGTTTTATATAAATCAGGGCTACCAATTGGAGAATAGATAACTAACAAGAGCAAACCAGCCCATGTTAAAAACCAAAGTATTATTTTATTTTTTCTTTTATCCACTACTTATTAAATCTTCTCTATCTTACTATTATACGTTTACTGAACCGGTCGCTATTGGTTACCGCCGTAGCAACATAAGCTCCTGGTGACAAATTCTGTTCAACTATTGTAAGACAATTACCACTAAAGTTGACACGTTTTACAAATCTGCCAGACATATTATATATCATTAGTTCTCCACTTTCGCTACTCAAATTTTGGATGAAAACTGAACCATTGGCGTTGAAAATCTTGATTGGTTTTATCTCACTTTTCTTTTCCTTGATTTCGTAATAATTGGTTACAATCTTAAATCTCTTTACTGTTGAGGCAGTAGGATCACTTACAAATTTGTATTTAGAACCACTTGCCGTAATATCTATAGTTTTATTTTCAACTAAATCAACTAAATATATACCTGAGTAGCGGGATTCAACATTTTCATGAGTAAATGTTAGTGTATATTCCGAATCCTGACCAGCCTGGAAACCAAGTTCTGTATTATTCATATCTTTTACTGCCGAGACCTGATATTCACCATCAGCTCCAATTCCAAAAATCTGAGGAGTAAGTGGTGATCCTAACAATTTGAAACCATCATAGCCATTATCAAAGCTGTTGGTGCAAATTGAATCTGAGAAAATCCACATACGATCTGAAGAATGAGCTCCAATAACATCAATCATCGTACTCATTTTCTTTATAGCTTGAACATCCTCGATAGCCTTTGATCTTTGTAAATCTGTATTATACATTTGAACAGAATTATAATTAATGGCAAAGGTTGCTTGAGCAGAAACTGTCATAGCTTTTACCAGCATGGCTTGCATAGAAGGTACTTGCCGTGGTACTTGCCCATAGCCTGCAGTATTTTTTGGAATGGCAATATACTGCCCGGGACTTGTTCCGGGTGCACTTTCACCACCGCTTAACCAAGCGTTATAAGTTCCGCAATGATACAAATATACAGTTGCTTCAGTTTGTGTCCCAAAAGTTAACTGACGAATATCAATTGCTGCAGTATATGGATTTGCAAATACATGTTGACCGGGATATAAGGCTCCAGAAGTAATTGCCAATTGACCTGAATTGAAATTGCCATTTTCTAATGTTCCCTGAAAGTAAAAAGTTTTAGGAGCTTGTTGAACAAGTTCGTAACCATAGAAGGGCACCAAAACAGAACTGTTTTCAAGTTTTATCCAGTGATTAGAAATTGTTGTACCGGTTTCATACCATTTCCGAACATAAGAATTGTAGAAAGTAGGTTCGGCAACGACCGAACGTAATGGTATACCGAAATATTGCCAATTATATCTGTTCCCTTGAATTTGACCTAAATCCCACCAAGCTTTGGAATACATTTCCACTGTAGCTTGTACAGGAGAGTTTACAGCATTGAAAAATATTAGCGAGCCATTTGCTAGAGTAGAGCTGGTTTGTATATATATCAAATTACTTAAAACTGTTGGAAGTCCGGTTTGAGGATCTGTTGCCGGTGGAATAATTGTAACTAAATTATTTACCCTCAATCCTTTTGCGGGTGGAATTACAAGTCGTCTGGCTGTTTTATTTATCAAACTACCAATGGTTCTATCTTGGTCGAGTACAAGATCGCGTACTGCATCAGAACCATAATTCTCAACAGTTGCATAAACTACATCGTTACCGGGTGCTGGAATAAAACCAGCAGTCCAATTACCTAAAGTACCCCAATCGGTACTTATAGTTCCATGCCAATAATTATAAAGTGGATTTACCACCATAATCACTTCATTGGTCGCAGTAGCAGGACTTGCACAAGGATAATTTGAGGTCATAATACAACTGACATGCTGTCCATTCGTTGGGGCGTAAGTATATGTAATGCCTGTAGCACCTGAAATTAGAGCCCCATCTACATACCATTGATATGTTGGAGATACACCACCATTTGTAGGTGTTGCTGTAAAAACTACTTCTGAACCCGAATATACAGGATTATTAGATGCTGAAACTGCCAAACTTGGTGCCAACGTGGGATTTACAGTTAAATTTACCGACGATGATACGGGGAATACTTGTTGAAATTCAAAGTCATCTAATGCAAAGTCATTACCATCTGGTTCAAGACTTTTATTTATTAAAGTTAATTGAAGTACGGAATTCGAACCAGAATTAGCATTGTATATAAATTTTGTCCATGGAACACCATAAACAGGTGCATTAGTGGCTACTCCTATTGGAACACCATTTACGTATAATTGCAAAAGAGCCTCATTAGGATGATTAAAAACAGTTTGAATCCAATAACTAAATTGATAGTCTTCACCCGGAGTAACTGCAACCGTTTGAGACCAGGCAACAATACCCAGAGATGTTGCTCCATCGACAATCATTTGAAGGGTTCCTGAATGTGGTAGACATGCACAAAACGAAGGATACATATCTTGTGGATTAATAGTCAACCAATAGTTACCCTTTTCGGGCGGCGCAACTTGCTGAAATATATAACTACTACCAAAACCAGTATTTCCAGACTCAAAGTCGCCATTAGTAAGTAAGTTTACGCCACTTAAAGCACTACCTGTAACTGTGTATGTGCCATTGTTAGCCGCTGTTACAACACCTAATGCTGGATTTTGAGCGGTTGAATAAAAACCATTTGGTCCAGTCCAGGTTTGATTTGTAATACCAGTTGATGTACTTGTTAAAGTTACGTTGGCATTAGGACAAAGTGATTCTAATCCGGTGGGTCCGGCAAGAATTGTTGGGCCTGTTACTACAATGCCATTACAAGCAACATTTACATTAGTTGCACCAGTAGATGATAATACGATATTTTGTGTGCTGTAAGTTGCAACAGGTAATCCGGATTTTAAACGAACATAAACCGGGACTGAATTTACCTTTCCACCTGTTTGCGGAATACTTAATGTGCTGGGACTTGATACAAAACCTGATCCGGATGTTAATGAGATTTCGAAATTGGATGCAGGTGGTGTAACTGTAACATTTGCTGTGAGCGAAGTTGCACTAATCGTAAATTCTTGTTCAATAGAAGGTCCATTGCCAACAATATATATAAATCCATTTAAAGTTCCATTTGAACTTATTGTTGTGGCAACATTTGCAATTTGACCACTACATGCTATTGTCTGTGAAATTCCACCAGTAGTAGTAGCGGTAATTTTAACAGGTGAAATGATACCAACAGCCAATCCGGCAATCATACGAACATAAATAGTAGTTGTAGGAACGTTACCGCTTAAATCAGGTGTAAGTGAAATAGAACTTGTAAAACCAGATCCCGAAGTAAGTGATATTTGAAAATTTGTTGGTGCAGTAAGAATTAAATTTGCAGTAAGGTTTGTACCATTTGTAGTAAAAGTCTGTTCTGCCGAAGGTCCTGCACCAAAAGTATAGATAAAACCAGCCAAATTAAATTTTGAAACAGAAATTGTTGGTGAATTTACAACACCATCGCATGTAACTGTTTTTGTTATTCCACTTGTTGTTGTTAATGTGATATTCTCAACATAAGGACTTATTAACAAACCCGCTTTTAATCGCACATAAATAAGTGTTGAAACACTTCCACTACTTGGTGTCAATGAAAGTGAAGTACCATATCCAGAAGATACTGACAAAGAGATTTCATAGTCAGTTGGAGCTGAAAGTAATATATTTGCTAACAAATTTGAACCATTCACTGTAAATGACTGGGCAATGGAAGGTCCTGCACCAAAATTATATACAAACCCTGTTAAACTGGTAACAGTTGGGCTGATAAGCGGCGCATCTGTTACAGTACCGCTACATGCCACATTTTTTGTGACTGCTCCTGTTGATGTACATGGGATATTTTCTGGAACAATTGTACTTACCGGCAAACCTGCTTTAAGTCGGGTGTAAATTGTTGTTGTGCCAATATTCCCGTTTATTACTGGTATGGTGATAAGATTAGAAGCAACAAATGACACTCCGGAAGTAGTTGAGACTTCAAATTTAGTAGAAGGAGTTATTGTAATATTAGTAAATAAGTCAGTTCCACTTACGGTAAAACTTTGTTGAGCCGATGGTCCTAAACCTTCCAAGTATGTAAACCCTGTAAGTGAACTCAAAGAAGTTGTAATTATAGGAAGATTGTTAATACCACTAAAATCACCAAAACTCACTAAGCTAGTTGCAGAAATAGTATTAGCTACAGGAGCTGAATACCTTACCCAGTTAGGGTCAATCCATCTAGCAGATATTATATCCGAAAACGTCCCCACTATATCTGCTGGAACATAAGTTCCGGTAACAGTTGCTGAAAAAGATGAAAGTCCTGATTGAGCAACAGACCAATATCTAGATATATAGCTAGTAGCACTTGCATTAGGGTGTTTGGCATCGACAACTTTTACAGCTATGTAAGCACTTGAAAAAGTGCCTGATGCAATATCCACAGTTACTGGTGAATATTCTGCAGTACTGGTATTATCACCAATAGGAAAAATATAAGATCCGGCACCAGTGAATGATTTTTGTAAAGCACCTGCTCCATCGGCTACAATCATGTTTGTAGAACTAAAAGAACCTGCAACTGCATTTGTTCCACTTAACATAAGGTTATTAGCCCCTAATGTTACTAATCCGTTAGTCAAAGTTAAAGTTCCGGTAACAACCGTTGAAGC
>JBMOHG010000120.1:0-8428 GCA_049317965.1 Paludibacter sp. | reverse complement strand
GAAAAATAATATTGAATTCGGTTATAACATAAATAATGGTGTTCTTCATACAATAAATGGTAGAGGACTAACTGGGAAATATCAAATTGATAGACAAAGTAGATTTTCTTATGCAATTACTCAAAATCCTTATAATCTTAATGTTGGACAGTTTATCGGTTATAGCTCTTCCCTTAAAAACATTTCGTACAGTACTGAAGTAACACACGAAAGCAGTTCAAACGGAAATTATGATGCCACATCTGTTTTAATGAGTTTAGGATTTCCATTTTTTAAATATCATTCATTTACAGTGCAAGTACTTGGATCTCAGTCGAAATATGATTTATTCTCAAATAAGGATACTAGTGTTATTGGGTTCAGTTATAAACTTGATTATAATTACACATATAAAAACTTAGTAATGCGGGTTAGCAGCATGAGTTCAGCCCATAATTATATTAAAAATTCCGGACTCCAAAATCTTTATATTGATGGTAAATATACGTTAAATAATAAAATTAGATTTTCGTTATTTGGCAATAGACAATATTATTCAACAACTCAATATCCTTATAATTTCAATCAACCAGCCAATTTTAATAGCACTGATTATCTTAGGATGACTGCATCCATGTCAGGAGGAAGTGTAATTTATCAATTAGGTCCGAATTACAATGGATCTATGCGACAATATAATAATCCAATCACGGGATTCAAATCAGAATATATAACTTATCAGCCCGGTTTATGGGGATCAGCCACTATTAAGCTTAATGGTTACAGAACCATAACTCCCAATTTAACAGTAAGTAATCTTCGGTTTTTTTATAACACAAACGACCCGAATTCTCAGAATTATTCACTCAAAAACAATATATATTATTCGGTTGGTATCAATTATTTTGATAATATTTGGCGTGTAAATGCATATTATACAAGTGGTTCGACTAGCGATTTGTACCGTAGTGTTCAAATTGACGAACAACCAACATTGTCACGCAGTATTCAAGTTCGTCCATCTTATGAAAATTTCTTTTTCGACCGAAAAGTTAAGCTGAGTGCTTATGTTAACTATGCGTATTATATGCCGTCGACAAGAGAAAATATATCTTATAATGTAAAATATGATCATTTTCTCAAAAATGGCTGGACAGTTTATATAAGTGGATTTGTCTATTCCAATACCCGTGGCGATAAACAATTGGGACGAATCACAACCAAAGATTTAAATTTTATTGCAGGTTTTAGCAAATCATTCAATATTCAACAGCCACGTTTAAAATATTATGATTTTAAAACTGTTTTCTTTAATGACTTGGATGGCAACCGAATAAAAACTATAAATGAACCTCCGGTTTCAAACATTCTTGTCAACATCGAAAAAGATAGATCCATTTCCTCAGGAAAAAGCAACATACCCGAAATAGAATTATTGTCGGACGTGAACGGAAGTATTTTAGTAGAAAATCTACCAAAGGACAATTATAAATTAAGATTTAATCCTCTTGTCAATCTTCAAAGTCTTTATTTTTTAAATGGTTCTGAACAATCATATTACAATGATAAAGATAAAATCTTATTTGTTCCACTTGCCGAGAGTTACAGAATTAAGGGGAAAATTATTGTTGAACGCGATCCTAATAGTTCGGAAGGTAAAATCGATTTGAATAGCATTCGTGTCATTGCAACAGGGGTGAAGGGCGAAAACTATTCAACACTTACTGATAATAGTGGGTCGTATATTTTAAATGTTCCTAATGCCGAAAAATTCAAGGTCAAAGTAAATAATGTTTTTGGTGAACAGTTTAATATCGACAACAACGAAATGGAAGTTCAGTTTGCTCAAAATAAAACTATAAATTTGGATTTTACTTTTATTGAAACCCGTAGAGGTATAAATTTTGAAAATGGAAATGAACTGTTTAAATTCAATTCTATTCAGGGTTCAACCGATTTAGCAATGAATGATTCTTTATCAGCCGAACAATCTGAGGGTATTGATATTGTTGAATCAGCTGCAGTTCAACCATCAAAGTCAATCGCCAAAGTAAAGAAAAATTCTAAATTAAATCAAAACGAAACTACTAAGACTCCGGTTTTAAAGCCTGTTAAAGTTAAGAAGTCAAAGGTAATAATTGCAGAACCTGAAAAAACTGATTCGAATCTGATTTCTAAAAGCAGTAATCTCAATAAGTTGAAGAAAATTGCTACTGCATCACCATCTGATTCACTAATTGCTGGTTTTGATAAAAGTTTAATACCTAAAATTGTGCCATCTGAAAATGACAAACTTAAACCAATCGAAAATATTAAAGTGTTTAGTATTCAGAGTGATATTGATGAACTTGAGGATCAAAATTTACCTTTGTATGTTATTCAACTCGATGCATTAAGAAATTATTTAGATCCAGAATTGTACAAAGAAAAGTATAATTTAAAGGACGAAATTCTATTTGTAGAAGAGGATGGTTTATATAAGTATTATACAGGTAATTATAAAACTATAGAGGAGGCAAAATCTGATTTAGCCAGATTAGGAATGGCTGGATACATCATTTCGTACGATAGATTGAAGCGTTCAAGTACGTTAAAAAAAGGAATCAGTTATAGTATTCAACTAGATGCACTGACAAAAATTGCAGATCCAGCCATTTATAAAAAGAAATACAATTTGACTCAAGATGTAACTTTTACAAAGCAGGGTGGAAAATATATTTATTTTACTGGTTCCTATTCGACATTGGAAGAGGCTAAAGATGAAATGAATAAGCTGGGAATAACAGGTTTTATTGTGAAAATTGGTAAGGCGGAGCAAAAGAAATAACAAAGCGGTAGAATTCTTTTAAGGTCGAGAATAAACCGCATGAACTTTGATTTCATTTTGTCCATCAAATATATTGTAGTCGAAATCGATACGTGTAAAACTACCTGAAACTATTCCTAAACCCGATTTGGCAACAATTTGCGTCATTCCAATCGAGGATTGTGAAATAGTAAGAGTACTTCCACTCAAATGAGCAGGTACCGACTCATCGATATCTACATTAAAGAAATTGCTCAATAAATATTGACTGGTATCATTTTTTGTTCTATAAATGTCGACGATATAAATTCGAGAACCGCTAATTGGACTAAATTCTTCACATCGCCATGCACCTTCAATTGAATGATGTACAACTGGAACATTTTCTTTACATGATACAAATGTTAAAATTATGGCTATTGGAAAAATTAATTTTATATTTTTCATTTTACAATTTCTTCATTTTTATATAGAGTTGTTTCAAGAAGTTTTCCTTCTTTTGAATATCCTTTTGCAAAACCATCACGTTTGCCATGATTAAAATTTATTTCTGAAAACAATTCACCTGATTCATAATATGTAAGCCAAAGTCCTTGTTTATTGTCATTTACATAGCTTCCTCTATTTTTAAGTTCACCAGTTTCATAATAAAACAGCCATTCTCCGGTTGCAATTCCATTAGAATAAATACCTCTTTGTTTTAGTTTTCCGTTTGAGTAGAATATATTCCAAACACTATCTAATTTTGAATTGAAGTAATTGCCAGATGCAAATAATTTGCCTGTTCGGTAGAATGATTTCCATTTTCCATTTTTCTTATTGTTAAGATATGGTCCAATTTCTTTTACTACTTTTATTGAATCGTAATATTCTGTAAATAAGTCTATTATTTGGTCATTTAAATAATTACATTCCAGTTTTACACTTCCGCCAGGGTAATATCCTGTGAGTTTCCCATTTAATTTTCCATTTGCATAATAGCAGGTTTTGTTAATTGCGCCATCTTTATAATCTTTGTAATAATCGGTAAAAAAGCCTTCGTAAACCCCTGCTTTCATAATTGATTTTTCATTTATTTTACCATTATCATAAAAGCTGATAATCGGGCCATCTACTAAACCTTTTTTATAGTTTTTAATATATCGAGTTTTTCCATTTTCGTAAAATGTTTTTACTTCACCTTCCAACATGTTTTGAAAATAATTGGAAGATTCCTGTAGAATTCCATTTTCATAGTAATTCAATACTTTTCCATCCAATAAATCGTTTTTGTAACTCAGTTTTTGTTGAATTTTGCCTGAAGGATAGTAAAAATTGATAGTCCCATTTAATAAACCTTTTACGTAATAAAGTTCTTGTTTTAGAACTCCGTTTTCGTAATAATCTTTCCACAAGCCTGTTAATTCGTTCTGATCAAAGTTTCCTTCTTGCCAAAGCTGTTTATTTTGATACCAAATTACATATTTACCTTGTTTTATTAGGCTGTCTTTATTATTTCTTACTACCGAGTATGACTCTTTTAGTTGCGTTTTTTCAGCATCATACCAAGTGTTTATTGTTTTTGTCTGGGCAAAGTTACTAATCGAAAATAGCAATAATATGAGAGAAAAAAGAAAATATTTATACATTTTAAAAAGCTAATATCAAAAAAAAATACAATTATATATCAAAAAGAAATAAAAAATCAAACTATTTAGTTTTTTACTATTGAAAAGCCAAATCAAAAATATCAGAAGGATTATCTACAATATATTTAGGCGAAAAGGACTCAATTTCTGAGAGTGGACGAAATCCCCAGGTTACACCACAAGCTTCAACTCCTCCATTTTGAGCAGTTTGCATGTCAACACCCGAATCACCGATGTAAAGGACCTCGCTTTTATTTGTTTTTGTTATTTCCAAAATATCATTTATTATTGTTGCGTCGGGTTTAGTTGGAATTCCTTCGCGTTGGCCAAAAACAACATCAAATTTAATTTCTGGAAAGAAATGCTGAACAAGTTTTTCTGTTCCAAATTGATATTTATTTGAAGCGACAGCTAATCGTACACCTTTTTTTTGTAAATTTTCCAATAATTCTGGAATTTCCGGATATGGTACCGTTAATTCGATATTATGACTACCATAATACTCTAAAAAATGATAACGTAATGTAGCAATTTTCTCTTGCGTTTTGTTTCCTTCCGGCAATACCCTTTCAAATAGTTTATTGATTCCATTTCCAATAAAAAAACGATATTTATCAGCTTCGTGAGTTGGAAAACCGCATTGAGATAATGCGAAATTTGTGGCCATTGCCATATCGGCAATAGTATTGAGTAAGGTACCATCCAGGTCGAAAATAAGCAGGGATTTCATAAATTCGTAAGAGAATTAATATTATATATTTGGAGTTAAGTGGTTCACACACTGAATTAATACATATTTAAGTCTACCACTTTTTTAGAACCGTTTCTCAATTTCATCTCCTGTGAATATTGTCATAATTTTTTTGCCATCCGGCGTAACATTATGATTAGAGCAAGAAAATAATCTTTCGATTAAATCATTCATTTCTTCGTTTGTAAGTCGTTGACCAGCTTTTAATGCTGATGCTTCGGCTATAGATAACGCAATAGATTCGTGCATGGTTTCAGTAAGATTTTCGGCAGTAGTTTTTGCCTTATCCAGCATCAATAGCAACAAATCAATCGAACTTCCTGCTCCTAGTTGCTCCGGCACACCTTTTACGCTATAAGAGTGATTCCCTAATTCATCAAATTCAAAACCTACAAAATGCAAATCTGGTAGCATTTGTTGAAATATCAATTCATCATCAGCACCCAATTCTAAAACTTCAGGAAACAGAACTTGTTGAGATAAAGCTTTTCGGTTTACTATTTGGCTGATAAACTGATCGAAAAGAATTCGGATGTGCGCCCTATGCTGGTCAATCATCAACATGCCCGATTTTACGCTTGTTATAATGTAGCGACTTTTAAATTGAAAATTATCTGCTCTTGAGTCGTTATTATCTAATAGCAGTTGCTGTGAAACATCTGCGTTTTCTACATTTTCAAAACTTATATCAGGCTGCCACGTTGGTGAAGATTCAATTGATGAGTCTTTTGATTCGAAACCGCCATATAATTTTTCCCAATCCAATACAGGCCGTTTGTAATTCGAAGCTCCAAATGGGTTGTAATCTGGATTAAAATTCGTTTGAGGTGGTCGCACGTTCTCTACTGACATTGTGCTGGGAATATCTATCGAACCTTCCTGATCGAAATCGATTGAAGGTATTATATTGAACTTTCCCAATGCTTCTTTTACAGTAGCTGAGAGAATAGACCAAATTGCCTGTTCATTTTCAAATTTAATCTCCGTTTTTGTAGGATGAATATTTACATCAATGGTTTGAGGATCAACATCGAAATAAATAAAGAAATTTGGGCTTTCGGTGGCTTGAATCATTTGATTATAAGCCAACTGCACCGCCTTTCTAAAATAGGGATGTTGCATATAGCGTCCATTCACAAAAAAGTATTGAATGGCTGATTTTTGAGCAAATTCGGGTTTACCAACGTAACCGTAGATATTGGCCAGATTTGTAGATGTTTCGATAGAGAGCAATTGCTGCTGCCAACGTTTTTTTGAATTCTTGCCAAAAATATTTTCTATTCTGATTTTATTGTTTGAAGCAGGTAATTGAAAAATTTCTTCATCACCATCATAAAACGAAAAAGCAACATTAGAATTCACCAGCGCAATTCGGTAAAACTCATTTAGAATATGGCTCTTTTCCACATTATCGCTTTTGAGAAAACGACGACGTGCAGGAACATTGAAAAAAAGATTTTTGATTAAGAAAGTTGTTCCAACATCACATTGAATTGATTCTTGTTTAAATACACGTGTTCCTGCAATTTCAACCATCACACCCAATTCGTCATCAGCTCGTCTTGTTCTTAATTCAACTTGAGCAACCGATGCAATAGAAGCCAATGCCTCACCCCTAAAACCCATGGTACGAAGAGAAAATAAATCATCAACATTTGTGATTTTTGACGTTGCATGGCGTTCAAATGCCATACGAGCATCGGTTTCACTCATTCCTTTTCCATTATCAACTACCTGTATTAGAGTGCGTCCGGCATCTTTTATCAAAATTTGGATGTAAGTTGCACCAGCATCAATTGAATTCTCAACTAATTCCTTCAAAACAGAAGCAGGCCGTTGAATTACTTCACCGGCCGCTATTTGATTCGCAACAGAATCGGGTAAAAGATGAATTATATCGCTCATTAATATTAGTTGATAGTTGATAGTTGACAATTGATAATTAATCAGTTATCTTAAAACTGCCAACTATCAACTGTCTACTATCAATTTTTTTAATTGTATTTTCCTTCAAACTTTACATTGGAATCATTAACAAATTGACGAATCCGTTGCTCATTTTCGAGTTTACAAATCAGCAAAACATTATCAGATTCAGCAATGATATAACCATCTAAATCCTGAATAACAGCCAATTTTTCTGCCGGTAATGCCACAATATTGTTTTCACTTTCATAAAACGCAGTTTTACATTTTAGAGTAACATTTTCTTTCTCATCTTTTGGCGACATTTCATAAAGCGACCCCCACGTTCCTAAATCTGTCCAGCCAAAATCAGAACAAAGCACGTATACATCTGTTGCTTTTTCCATTATCCCATAATCGATAGAAATATTTGGACAAGACTGATACATCTGGTCAATAAATTCCTGTTCTTTTGCTGTATTGAAAAGTTCCTGACCAGCTTTAAACCTACTTGCAACTTCGGGTAATAACTCATCAAAAGCTTTATCAATAGTTTGCAAATTCCATAGAAAAATTCCTGAGTTCCAGAAAAACTCTCCTGTTTCAAAAAATATCTGAGCTAATTCTGCATTAGGTTTTTCGGTGAAAGTTTTTACTTTTCGTAAGTTCGTTTGACCTTCATCGATCTGAATATAGCCATAACCTGTTTCTGGTCTGCTTGGCTTTATTCCTAAGGTTAAAAGTGAATTGTTTTTATCAACGAATTCGAGACCGATTTTTATTGTTTCCAGAAAGTCAGTTTCTTTTAAAATTAAATGATCAGCTGGTGCAACAATGATATTCGCCTTATTAGTCATTGCTTTAATGCGATTTACAGCGTAAGCAATACATGGCGCTGTATTTCTTCTGTTTGGTTCCAACAAAATCTGATTCGATTTTATTTCAGGCAATTGCTCCAATATTAGGTCTTTGTAAATTACATTTGACACTATCAGAATATTTTCGGTTGGTACCAAATGATGAATTCTGTCGAAAGTCAGTTGCAAAAGTGATCGACCTGTCCCAAAAAAATCCAGGAACTGTTTTGGGCGGTTATTCCGACTAAAAGGCCAAAACCGACTTCCTACGCCGCCTGCCATAATGATACAATAATTGTTTTCCATCTTACTAAAAAGGTTAGAGTTTGAAACTCGTTTAATTTAAAAATCGTACTAAGATACTATCTTTTTTTGAGCAAACCAAAAATATTGTTACAAAAAACGAGCTTGTCTACAAATTGTAGAAAAGCTCGCTAGTTAAGTGATATAAAATTAGAAGTTTAGTGAATTAACACTAGAATTATTTGTAAAATAATTTTAA
>JBMOHG010000119.1:0-8561 GCA_049317965.1 Paludibacter sp. | reverse complement strand
CGACCATGAAAATTTCGTTGGTAATGGTACGTCCAAAAGCCACCGGAAGTTCAAACTTGGACTCCTGAAACTTCTTTGAAGCAATAATTGAATGCATCGAAACCACTTGAGGGTCGATATTCGGTACTTCGATACCAATTGTTCCTTTGCCCGGAATTGGAGCAATAATTCGAATGCCTGTTGCAGCCAAACTTAGCATAATATCATATTCCAAATTACGGATTTTGGAAATACGGACGCCTGCTTTTGGAACAATTTCGTAAAGTGTTATTGTTGGCCCAACTGTAGCTTTTATGGTTTCAATTTCGATACCGTAATTTTGCAAAGTGGTAATAATGCGATTTTTATTCGCTTTTTGTTCCACCATGTCAATTTGCGTTTCGTTGTCTGTTCCATAAATTTTCAACAAATCGAGCGTTGGCGGATTGTAGTGCGTTAAATCGAGCGTTGGGTCATATTTTCCAAGCTTGGCAACATTATAATATGGATCTTCATTATCAGCATCTGTTAATCCTGAATCAGATACCTCTACAGCATCTACCGCCTTACTTTCTTCCGGTTCTTCCGGTTGTTGAATTTCAAATGGAACATCTTCCAATCCCGATTCAACAGTATCAGTTTCAATTTCCAATTCTTCTTCCTGATCTGTTCCTTTTACTATCCAATCTTCAGGCACTATTTCTGTTCCAACCGCTACACTTTCTTCATTTTCGTTGTCATCTTCTGTATAAATTACAGGAGCTTCAACTTCAACAGCTTTTACCTTTTTACTGAAAAGTCGTTTCAGAAATGGAATGGTTTTGCTCGAAGAAATGATACTATATACTAAAAATGTACCTAACAAAATCATTAAAGCCCCAGGATAACCAACGTAAGAAACCAGCCACCTACTAACTTCTTCGCCATGTTTTCCGCCAAATGAAAAATTAAAAGTATAACTTTCGTAAAATGGTGTGGTAATAAAACCTAATAAAATAGAAACCCAAATCAACCAAAATGAACTATGAAAAAATGCTTTCCAAAGTGAAGTTAATCGCTTACTCATCAAGCGAAATGCAAGTATTATACTGAAATATAATATTGCAAATGAAGAGATTCCAAACCAGCGATTTATAAATGTTTCAGAAATAATTGCACCTGAAACTGATGCCCAGTTTTGAATTTCGGTGCGCATTTGTTGCATTTTCGACCATGTGAGATCCATTTTACTTTGATCGGCCAAACCTGTAAAAAAGTAAGATGTAAATGATACTAAAAAGAACAAAACAATAAAAAGCAATCCCAATCCGAGAATGAATTTGAATCGTTCATCAACCAAAAAGGCTTTGAATTTTGTCCAGAATCCCGGTGTATTTGGGTCCGAAATCTTGGTTTCTTGCTTTGGAGTAGCTTTTGTTTGCGTTTTTATTTCTAATTCCTGCTTTGGAGGGCTTTTAATTGGTTTCTTTGGTGCCATTTATTGTTGCTTTCGTATTTTTTGGGTGCAATATATCATTTAATTTGCAAAAATAATAAAAAGGAACGCTTGAATTACATCTTTTGATATAAATTTGCAGAAAAGAAAAAAAATAACCCCAAATCCCTCCCGTGAAATACGGGATAAATTGCGGGGCTTAAAGACTCAGTTTATTTAATACGAAATGAATACAAAAGATCGCTACAAAAATATTATTGCCTGGTTTTCAGAAAATGTGCCCATTGCAGAAACTGAATTGCATTATTCTGATGCGTTCGGATTGCTTGTAGCTGTAATACTTTCGGCACAATGTACAGATAAACGTGTTAATATGATTACACCAAAGCTTTTGGCTGATTTTCCAACACCCGAAGTTATGGCTGCAACCACTCATGAGGTCATTTTTGAGTATATCCGTAGTATTTCATATCCAAATAATAAAGCCAAACATTTGGTGGGAATGGCTCAAAAACTGGTGACCGATTTTAGTGGAATAATGCCCGATGATATTGAAAAACTACAAACATTGCCCGGAGTAGGTCGTAAAACAGCCAATGTAATTCTCTCAATTGTTTTCGACAAACCTGCAATGGCTGTCGATACACATGTTTTTCGAATTTCTGAACGTCTGGGATTAACCAACAATTCAAAAAATCCCTTACAAACTGAACGTGAATTGATGAAACATATTCCTGCAAAATTAATCCCCAAAGCCCATCATTGGCTCATTTTACACGGACGATATGTGTGTGTTGCCCGTAAACCAAAGTGTAATGAGTGTGGTTTAACACAATGGTGTAAGGAATATTCACTGTAGAGAAGTGGCATGCCGCGTCTCAAAATAATTCATAAAATGATGTTGCATGCCGCGTTTGTACGTTAATTGATTTGTTTTACATAGATATGTGGCATGCCGCGTCTCTACTTTTTCACCCATTTCAAAAATTCATCAATTGTAGTAGGTTTTAGAACAATTATTCCTTTATTGTCTAGCACAAATAGGGTAGGGGTGCCAATTACGCCATAATTCTTGAAATTTATACCATGTATTCCATCCAAATCACAATAATTGTCTGTCCATAAATAAGGTTTGGATGAATTTGTAAATATCTGCTTGTCAATATCCGACGAAATAGAAATTATACGAATACTCTTGTTTTTGAGCATTTTGTATTCAGCTATAAGTTCTTTTATCGCATTATCACAATGTCCACAATTGGATTCGTAAAATAGTATCAAACTGTATTTTTTTGATAACTTATTAACTGCCAATATAGTTTTTGCTCCTTTTTGGTTTTCATTTATTTCTGTAATCACCAAATCAGGAGCTTGTTTCCCGATAGTAAGTCTTGTTTTTGAAAGCAATATGCGGACATTTGCCGGTGGGTTTATTAATCGTTCAGTTTTAACGCTTTCAATCATTTCGGCCAACACTCCATCTTTTCCTTGTTTAGTAAGCGCTTTAATGAGGTAAACTGCAAAGTCAGTGTACATTTTATTGTCTGTCAATCGTGACAAAATTGTTTTTGTATGTGATACGAAAACAGAATCATTCTTAATCACATTCAAATGCATTTGCATCCAGCTGTAAATAACCATTTCCCAATGATTACTAGTGTACAAAGCAGCCCAATCCATTTTATTGGTAATAAACTTTTCAACTGCCACAGTTTTTTCCTCCTCTGTTTTATAAATCTTATCACCAATTCCACGTGTAATATCAACTATTTCGGCAAAACGGGCAGCATAGAGTTTATTGTTTGTCCTTTCTTTGAAAAACGCATCGTATAATTTTTCCTGATAACTTAATTCCTTTATAAATACCGGATAAAGCGTATCTTGTTTTGAGAATGCCTGAGAAGCCATTTTCATTGCATCAATTTTCTGAAAAATGGCTTGCTGTCGTTTATATTGTTGATTTACATATATGTTTTCGAGTGAATTAGAATATTTAATGCTTTGCTCAGTAGGGCTTTTATCCAAACATTCAACCGAAAATGATTCACCATTTACTATCATATCCAACCCACCACCGGGAGCAGAAGTCAGCATCCAGCGTGTCATACCAGAGTAGCCTTTGTACTTTTCGGGAATAACCAGTTGAAGTTTACCATCCGACGGAATTATTCCTCTCAATATCGTATCACATTTTTCACCCTGAATTAAATAATAAACATAAGATACACCTGCAAAATGAGGAAAGTGAAGGTTGATGGTTTGAGAAAATGATGTTGAAACAACTGTAATAAGAATTGATAATGTTAGAAGTGTTTGTTTCATATAAAGTTGAATTACAATAATATTATAGTTTTTGAAAATGCTGTTTTAAAAAACCCCGCCACTAAACGGCGGGGCTTAAATAAAACAATTAAAAAATAGCTTTGTTTAATTTTAATCTTTAATACATCGTACTGAATTAGCTCTGGTTCGGCGATTAGTATAGTCAGTTGAAGTGGCAGTGCCACTTAGCCAAACATTAACACTACTGATATTTAAAGACCATGCATACCAAGTATTTGTGCTAATTACTTCAGTACTACTCCAATAGAACCCACCTCTCCCTCGCATTCCCAACGACCCGCTCGAATAAAACCTATATCCTGCTGCTGGTAAATAAAGTGTTCCTCCTAATTTTTGACCAGAAGAATAGTTTGTGTTATTTACATCTGACCAAGAAGTACCTACTGCTATATCTGTATTATTTGCAACAACTCCTTCCCATTCGGTTCTTGTTGGAACTCTATAATTTTTAGGACAAGGATCATTGGCAGTTTTCAATGAATTGGAATACCAAGATCCATTTGCTGCATTTACAGTATTCCAGCCTGTAATTGCTGCTGAATTTTCTTGAGCTACATCTGGGCCGGTTGGCCCTGTAGCAGCAACATCAAGTATTCCCCATTGATAATAATCCCCATTTAGTTTCCAACTTGGTGTGAATGGATCAGCTGCTACATCGGCACCCAGATTTTGGCACATAAACTCTTTTCTAACTCCGGGACTTGTAAAAGCACTACAAGTGCCATCCCAGACTGTAGTAAACTGAACTTGATTTCCATAACCAGTTCCGTTGCTGTTAGTAGCATAAGCACGCACATAATATGTAGTGTTAGTTCTCAATCCTGTTAAATTGGCTGAGTAAATGCCAATACCTATACCATTCGACGTTTTACTATCTGCAATTGTCGGATTTTGATTTACGCTCCAACATACACCACGAGCTGTAACTGCTACTCCTGCATCACTTTTTATATCACCACCACTCACTGCTGTAGTAGACGTAATATTACTAACTGTTGTAGTACTGTTAATAACTGGTGGTGAAGCTAAAGTGCTAAATGTTTTTTGAACTCCATAAGATGTACCACCATTGTTAGTTGCATAAGCACGTACATAATAAGTTTGACTTGCTTTTAGACCTGTTATTGAGCTTGTGTAAGTTCCAAGTCCACTGCCATCAACTGTTTTAGTCGAAAGGCTTACAGTTGGATTTTGGCTGCTACTCCAGCAAACACCACGTTCAGTTACATTCGCACCGTCATCGGCAGTTACATTTCCACCGCAAACTGCTGCTTCGAAAGTAATTTCGGTTACATCGGAAGTTGCAACAGTTGGTTTATTTGCAGTAGTAGTGAAAGTTTGTTGTAATCCATAATTTGTACCAATGCTATTGGTAGCATAAGCGCGAACATAATAAGTTGTTTTTGTAGCTAAACCGGTAATTAAACTTACAAACGTACCTACACCAATGCCATCAATAGTTTTAGTGGACAAGTTTACAGTTGGATTTTGACTTGTACTCCAGCATACACCACGGGCTGTAACATTTGAACCACCATTGTTAGTAATATTTCCACCACCGGTAGCAGTCGATTCAGTTACATTGGTAATAGCCGTTGTGGTTAAACTTGGTATGTTTATAGTTGCAAATGTTTGTTGATTTCCATAAGCAGTGCCAACGATATTTGTGGCATAAGCACGCACATAATAGGTTGTACCCGGAGTTAAAAAATTCAAAGTACTTGTAAATATTCCAACTCCGGCACCATCTGTAGTTTTATTATTGGTTATTGTTGGATTCTGAGTTGTACTCCAACAAACACCACGTTCGGTGACTAAAGCTCCGCCATCGTATGATATATTTCCACCACTAGATACTGTTGTGCTTGTAATATCACTTACAGTTGCTGTGGTAAGAGTTGGGATCAAAGCATTTTGTTCGGACAAACAACGAACTGACATTCCTAACGTTCTATCGGTATAAGCTGAAACAGTAGCAATAAATTTACTTATTATCAACTGTCCGGCCTGATTATTTGAAACTTGCGAACTCGACCAATAGTAGCCGGTATTACCTCGTGCTAATAATGCTCCGGTAGTATTTAAACGGTAACCTGATGCGGGCAAAAATAATTTTTCTCCAAATTTAACTCCAACAGAATAGTTTGTCGGACCATCAATCCAGTTACCTACCGATGTTCCCGTATTATTATCAATTAATCCCTGCCATTGTGCATTAGTAGGTATACGATAGCCACTAGGACATGGGTCATTATCAGTTTTTGAAGTATTTAACCATGAACCATCGGGAGCTGGAGTTGTATTCCATCCTACAATTGCCGCATCATTCGAATTAATGAAATTTGTTTCATTAGTTGGACCGACGGCAGCAATGGTTTTAATACCCCATTGATAATAATCGCCATTTATATTCCAACTTGGAGTGAATGGAGCAGCAGATTGATCGGCACCCAAATTGTTACACATAAATTTAGTCCAAACTCCCGGACTCAGATAAGCACCACAAAAACTATCCCATAGCGTTTTAACTTCAATCTGTTCGCCATACGATGTACCGGAAATATTAGTTGCATAAGCACGAATATAATAAGTAGTTCCGGGAGTTAAATTTGTTAGGGAACTTGTGAATGTTCCAACATCTGCTCCTTCTATAGTTTTTGAATCGTTTGTAGTTGGCAATGTACTAGTACTCCAGCAAACACCTCTGGCAGTTACATTCGCACCTCCATCATTCTGAATATTTCCACCTATTGTGATAGTAGTCATTGTAACATTGCTTGCTACAGTTGTTGTAATTGCTGGCGCAGATGTTGAAATACATCGAACTGAGTAGCCATTTGCCCGTGAGTATTCGTTCATAACACTTCCACCATCGAATAGATATGCATTAGGACTTAAATATTGAGTTGAACTCCAATAATAAGGTCGGGCACTGCGGTTAACTAATTTACCATCTTCACTATTTCGAACACCGGCAGTAGGTAAATATAATCTGCTACCATACTTAATTCCAGCTGAATAATTAGTTGCCCCCGTAGTCCATGTACCAATTTGAGTACCCGTATTGTTAGCATACAAACCTTCCCAGTCAGTTTTTGTGGGAACCCTATAACCGTTTGGACAAGGGTCTTTATCTGTTTTTGAAATATCTAACCACGAATTGTCAACTGCAGCAACACTACTCCAACCTGCAATAGCTCCATCATTTGCCTGTGTAGCATCTGGTCCGGTTGGTCCTGCTGCTGCAACTGTTTTTTTACCCCATTGATAGTAATCACCATTTAATTTCCAACTTGGAGTAAATGGATCTGCTGTTTTATCAGCACCCAGATTATGGCACATAAAATCTATCCAAACACCTGCACTAATGTTGGCTCCACACTTTCCATTCCATGTTTTTACCTGAATTTCTGGGCCATATCCTGTACCAATAATATTAGTAGCATAAGCGCGAATATAATAAGTGACTTCGGCTGTTAACCCTATGATATTACTTGTAAATGTACCGGCGCCCGTTCCATCAGTAGTGGTAGTATTGGGGTTTCCAATTGTTGGATTTGGAGCAGTACTCCAGCATACACCACGCGCAGTAATGCTTTTTCCACCATCGCTTGTAATATTTCCACCAGTTTGCAATGATGTTTGTGTTACATTAGTGGCTACTATTGTAGAAAGTATTGGTATACTTGTTTCTGACACACAACGTACCGGATATCCTGACAACATAGTATAACTATTTGTTGTAGTATAATAGTCAGCAGAAATGTCGAGAAGATATGCATTTACTGAATGGTATGGTGATGAACTCCAATAATATCCCCTTGCACCTCTGTTGATTAAAGCACCGTTTGAACTATTACGTGCTCCGGCAAGTGGTAAGAAAATATTTTCGCCAAACCTAATACCGGTTGCATAGTTTGTTGGTGAACCTTTCCATGCTCCCCACGCACCAACATTTGTTTTTTGGTTGTTGTCAATCAGTCCCTTCAATTGTGCTATTGTAGGAACTTTATAACCGGGTGGACAAGGATCATAAGCAGTTTTAGAAGTTTCTAACCATGCTGTTTCTTGTGCTATAGTTGTATTCCAACCTGTTATTGCACCCTCATTTGTTTCAGATGCTCCGGGTCCTGTTGGTCCAGCTGCACCATAACGTGGTGTGCCAGAAGTTATGTTTGTATTATTTCTACCCCATTGGTAATAATTTCCATTAATTTTCCAGCTTGGAGCTAGTGGATCAACGGTATCATCAGTAACTCCCAAGTTAAAGCACTTAAATTCTATCCATGTTTCAGGACTTATATTTGCAATACATTTTCCATCCGATTTACTTTTGAAGTACACCTGATTTCCATAACCAGTACCGGCAACACTTGTGGCATAAGCACGAACATAATATGTTGTATTGGCCAATAATCCTGTAATATTATTTGTAAATGACCCCGTTCCACTACCATTTGTAGTTTTACTGTCAGATATGGTTGGGTTTTGATTTACACTCCAGCAAATTCCTCGTGCAGTAATATTAGCTCCACCGTTCGAAGAAATATCACCTCCACTAGTTGCTGTTGTGGTTGTAATATTCGTAATATCTTTCGTTGATAATGATGGAGTCACAGCTTTTTGATAAAAAATCACACTATCAATACTTGTTAAGTAGTTTTCGTATTGAACTTGACCAGAGCTGTAAATATACATTCTGTCCTGCGAAAAAAGACCTGTTACAGCAATGCTACACAATATTAGAAATGTAGCTAATGTTTTCTGAAAAAATGAAGTATTCGTTTTCATATAATTTTCTCCT
>JBMOHG010000118.1:0-8571 GCA_049317965.1 Paludibacter sp. | reverse complement strand
GTGATAAAAGTGTAAAATTTCACTAAGGTTTCAACACTTTAAGAGTCATTGTTTCATTTGAGAAAAGTCGTTTAACTTTAACAATATAAACTCCTGATTGCAAAGAGTTAGTGAGTAATTGACGGCTTTTTTGTGTTTCGAAAAGTGCTTTTCCAGCTATTGAGTACAAGGTTGCACTTTCAACAACTTCATTGAACATAAATCTTTGCTTCTGATTATCCCAATATGCATTAAGTTTTACATCGTCGGGTGTAAAAGTTCCCGTTTGTGTATAAGTGGCAGGTGTAATAATAAAAGCCCTTGATGAAAGTGTGAAATTATCGGGTTTATTACCACCGGTAAATAAGATTCGTCCATCACTTAACATTGACAGATTACATGATGCTGTATTAAAATCAAAACCATCCATTTTGGTAGCATTTACTGAACCGGTAACAGGATTTACAGTCACAATACGTAAAATATAATCAGAATTATTTAAGGCAACCTGTATAATATGTATTAAATTTCTAATTGGATCAATCATTATTTTATGTTGACAACCATAATTTAAACCTGAAATCTGAGTATCTTGTAGTGGAATTGGGACTTGTGTCACAATTTCATCAATTTTACTTGTAGCTGGATTAATACTCACCAAACGAGCAAGGGTATTAGTGCTATTGTAAACCAAAACTGCATAATTACCATTTGGCATAATTAATTGCTCGCTGTATGTTGGTTGATAACAGACTATATTCCAACTCGTTTCACCATTAAATAAAGTTTTCGTAAGTTCAGAAAAACTATTGGTCGTCGGGTCATATTTTTCAAAAACCTGACTAATTGCGCCCCCATAAATTCCCAATCCACCGCAAACAATAGCACCACCATCATTTGTTGGAATAATTAAAGGAAGTGCTCTTGCTACCAAACATGCATTGGTTTGTGTAAAAGTATTGTTAACCGGATTATAAACTTCGGCATAATTAGCTGAATTATACCAATTTCCAACTACCAAAACCCTACCATCTTTCAGCGTTGCAGCACAAACATTGGTACGCGCCACGTTCATACTTGCAGCGGCAGTAAAAGTATTATCTACCGGATTGTAAATTTCAGCTGTGGCAAGTTGACCTACACCTAAAGCTGAAGAACAGCCACCACCTATAAGGTATTTTCCATTTGTGAGTTTTGCTACATAACCCATATCACGGTTATCAGAAGCTGATACGATTTGCCATGTTTTGGTTGTAGAATTGTAAATTTCAGCATTTTTTGTGAGGTAAAATCCATTCACATGTCCACCAATTACAACAAATTTGTCAGGTGAAGTAACAATTTGAACATGAGCACTTCGGGCTGAAGTCAGGTTCGGTAAGTTTTCGATGCTCATTGAAGTTTGGGAAAACAAGAACATCGGGAGCAGTGCAGTGAGAAGGGAAAGAATAGTTTTCATACGATACAAATTAAAAGGTTAAGAAACAATTAATACAAATCATATTTGGCAAAAATAATGCATTAATTGTTAGCCACATAATAATTAGCGTTAATATTATTGGTTATGGATTAAAATTCATATACATAAAAATAGCCTCCGAAAAACTCGGAGGCTTATTTCTGAGATTGTAATGAATTACTTCAAAAATCCACAATTTATATCATTGAATAATAGCTATTTATTTCGTATTAGATTATTCTTTTATGATTTTTTGTTCAAATACGCCAGTTGAAGTATTAATTCGCACTAAATAAACACCTTGAATCAAATCACCTACTAAAATAGGTTCATTGCCAATTATTTGTCTGTTTATTAGAACTTTTCCGGTCAAATCAACTATGGATAAATTTACTTTTTCAGTCAATCCTTCAATTTTGAAAAATTCTTTTACCGGGTTTGGATAAATTTTGATGTTGGCATAAGTTAAATTTGGCACTGCAGTTGTCATTTCGATAATTTTAGAAAAGTCTTTCCACTGAACTGCTGCCTGATAAAGTGCTTTTGAACCTTGAGGAACAAAAAGGATACAGTTGGTTTTATTTACATTATAAAAAATATTAGATGACATACCTGGCGAACTAATATCCACGGGTTTTGATGAATAAGCATAAATTGAAGTAAGTGCGGTACATGAATAAAAAGCACTCCAATCAATTCGGGTTACAGATGCCGGAATAGAAAGTGTCGTTAATCCGCTACAAGATTTAAAGGCTTCACTTCCAATTGAAACAACGGAGTTACCCAAAGTTAAATACTTTAAGCTACTGCAATTACTAAATGCATTGCTGCCAATAGTTGTTACAGAGTTGGGAATATTAATACCTGACAAATTTGAACATCCATAAAATGCTTCATAATCAATCTGAGTAAGTGAATTACCTAGTGTTACATTGGTTAATCCTGTACATTCACCAAATGCATGTCCTCCTATTGAAACAACAGAATTTGGAATTACTATGCTGTTTAAGCCGGTGCATGCACTGAAAGCATTGTAATTGATACTTTTGACGAAATTTGGAATTATAATACTGCTCAATGATGTACAAGATCTAAAAGCGTAACTACCAATCGAAGTAACTGATTCGGGAATAATTATTTCTGTCAATGCTGTACAGTTTTGAAAAGTACCATAATCTAATAACGAAATTGAATTGCTTAAAGTAACAGTTTTAAGTTTCACACAATCTGTAAATGCATTGGATCCAATTGATGTAACAGAATTTGGGATTGATAGAGTTGTTAAATTGCCACAACGATTAAATGCATTATATTCTATTTGAATTACTGAAGGCGGAATAATTATGCTTGCCAGATTACTGCAACCCGAAAATGCATCATATTTAATCAGAGTTACTGAATTTGGAATGTTTATTTCAGTCATTGCAGAACAATTATTGAAAGCATACTCATTAATAATAGTTACAGATTTTCCAATTCTTACTTTTTTCAATCCAGAGCATGATCCAAATAAATTACTACTTAGTTTTGTAACAGTATCCGGAATTGAAATACTATCTAACCCACTACAATTTCTAAATGCATCTCCACCAAACGAAACAATTGAAACTGGCAACAATAACGAAGTTAAACTTGTTTTTCCTGTATAGTGGATATTGTCGAAAAATGCATTGGCGGGAACTTCATTTGCTGCATAAGCCCAATTGAATGAAGTCAAAGTTCCATTTATTCCGGTATAACCTGCAATGGTTGCATTACTGATATTTATAGTGGTTAATGCAGGCATATCGTCGCGCATGGTTCTAAAATCACGCGCATCAATAGTCCCCGTAATTTGAATATTCGTAATGGTTTTTAATTCATCGGCACTTAATTTTGAGCTAAGTGTCCCTGCGGTAATATCCAGTACTTTAGGGGCAGCAGCCTGACTAACTGTAATTGTTTTAGAAGGTACGCCTGTCACCGAAACTGTTACTATCGCAGTTCGTACAAAAAAAGTTGGATTTTCATCTGCAGTCAGTTTTAAGGAACCATTTCCAACATTATTTTCCGGAGAAACTTTAAGCCACGTTTGATCCGAAGTTACTGACCATGTTGTATTTGATGTAACTTTTACACTTGCATTGGCACCTGCTACTGATGTAAGTTTAACATTATTGGTTTCAATTCCCAATCCATTTGGGTTTTCAACAATATTAAGGAAATCTTTCCACTGAATAGCAGCGGCATAAAGCACTTTGGTTTGGTAGGGTACATACAATATACAATTGGTTTTGTCTATATTATAAAAAACATCCGATGACATGCCAACCGAACTTAAATCTACGGGAATTAATGGATTTGCATAAATTGAAGTTAAGTTAGTACATGAATTAAATGCACTCCAATCAATTCGGGTAACTGAAGCAGGTATCGAAAAGCTTGTTAATCCAACACATGATCTAAATGCTTCACTACCAATTGAAACAACAGATTCGGGAATTGTAATATTAGTCAGACCTGTGCATGACAAAAATGCTGAACTTTCGATAGAAGTAACCGAGTTTGGAATTACTACATTATTCAAACTGGTACATGCACCAAATACAGCACTCTCCAAAGCTTTTAATGAATTGCTGATGGTTACACTTTTCAGTTTTGTGCAATTGTAAAAAGATCCATAATCCATATTATTCACTGAATTAGGTATAACTACATCCGTTAAATTGATGCAATTCGAAAAGCTATAATATCCTAAGGATGTAAGTGATTTCGGGAGAGTCAGATTTGTTAATGCGGAACAGTTTTCGAATGCATGATCATCGATAGTTAAAATCGAATTGGGTAAAATTAGATTTATTAAACTTGAACAGTTAATAAAAGAACTGTATCCAATTTTAGTCACCGAACTCCCAATTGTAACTGTTTTTAATCCGGTACAATATGCAAATGTGCTCCAATTTATAGAAGTAACTTTATTCGGTATTGTTAACTCAGTGATGCTGCTACATTCCGAGAACATGTTATCGCCCAATGAAGTAAGTGTGTTGGGTATATTTATGCTGGTTAGGCTTTTACAACTCTTAAACGCTGCACTTCCCAAACTTTTTATAGAATCTGAAAGTGTTATATCAGTCAAAGCTATACACGATTCGAAAGACGAACTGCCAATTTTTGTCACCGTAATAGGCACTATGGCTTTTACTAATCCTTTGCAATTCATAAATGCTGAACTTCCAATTGAAGTTGTAGTAGCTGGTAAAATTATTGTGTTGAGAGTGATTTTTCCTAGATATGCATTCGAATTATAAAACGCGGACTGAGGAATTTCATTTGCCGGATAAGTATAATTGTAACCACCCGCAGTACCTAAGCTCCCGGTATATACATCAATACTTGTGGAAGTTAAATCCAGTATTTCGATATTTGGCATACTATCGCGCATAATTTTGAAATCTCGTGAATTGATTTTCCCTGAAATAGTTAGGTTTGTAATGGTGTTCAATTCGTCAGCAGTCAATGCTTTGGCCAATCCTCCGGCTGTGATATTTACTATCTTTGGAGAAGCTGCCTGAATAACAGTTATTTCCTTTGTATAAGCACCTGTTGAAACGGTTACTTTAGCTGTGCGTTTTAAGCTTGATACATTAGCATCGGCAGTAAGTTTGAGTGAGTCATTTCCTATTCCGGTACTTGGACTTACTTTGAGCCATGTTTGGTCAGATACTGCCGTCCATTGGTCATTGGATGTAATACTTACAGATGCACTACTACCCTCAATAGATGATAATTTTACTGAAACCGAACTTAACTTGAGACCATGTATATTTTCAACGATATTGATAAAATTATTCCATTGAAACGCTGTTGCATACAAGTTTTTTGTTCCAAAAGGCACATTCAACGTACAGGTTGTTTTATTTACATTGTCAAAAAGACCAAATAAGGTAGAAATATTAAACGGAATATCCCATTCTACATTTATGGCAGTTAGACCAGTACAATTACCAAAAGCATAATCGCCGATGGTAGTAATCGAGTTGGGAATTGTAAGTGTGACCAATGAGCTGCAATAATTAAATGCATAGCTTTCAATAGTTGTGACTGATTTACCAATAGAAAGCTTACTCAGTGCTGTACAATTAGCAAATGCCGAACTTCCAATAGTAATTACAGAATTTGGGATAACAACATTGGTAAGTTTGGTACAGTAGGCAAAGGCAGAATAATCAATTTTTGTTACCGAATTTGGAATGGTGATTTCAAGAAGATTAGTACATTCATAAAAACTTGAATATCCAACAGTTGTCAATGAATTTGGCAATATTACCGATTTTAAATTTGTGCAGTACGCAAAAACATTACCGTCCAATGTTTGTACAGAATTGGGAATGACCACACTTGCCAAATTACTACAACCATTGAAGGCAGAATTTCCTATGTAGTTTACCGAGTTTCCTATTGTCAAATCCGTCAAAGCAGTACATCTCTCAAATGCTGAATTGGAAATATTGGTAACAGAATTTGGGATAACGACAGATTTGAGATTTCGACATGAACTAAAACCGTAATAAGCAATTGATTTTACTGTATTGGGAATAGTGATACTGCTCATTCCACATCCGGTAAAAGCCTGACTTTCTATAGACGTTAATTGGTTAGGCAAAACCACATTCATCAAATTATAACATGAGCCAAAACCACCCTGACCTATATAAGTAACTGAGTTTGGAATAACAATATCTGTCAATGCTTCGCACGAATAAAAAGCGTAATCACCTATTGCATTTATCGTTAAGGGTAATTTTATAGTTGATAAAGTAAATTGCTGAGAACTCATTCCAATATTAAAAGCATAATCAGGGATTCGGTTTGCAGGATAAGTGGTTGCTATATTACTTGTTCCATCCGATCCGTTATATGCTGCAATTGTTACCTCGCTAATGTCCAGAAAGGCTAACTTTTGCATATTGTCGCGCATGGTTTTAAAATCTCGGGCATCAATTATTCCTTTTATTTTCAGACTTATAACCGAATTGAGTTCCGCAGCAGTCATACTTGTTGATAAAGTACCTGCCGTTAAGTTAAGTATTTTGGGTATTCCTGTTTGAATTACCTGTATAGTTTGAGGCTGAATACCTTCTGCCGAGACTGTAACAATAGCAGTACGACTTTCGGGTAAAGGATTGGCTTCGGCAATGAATAAAATTGAATCTTTACCCGAACCATTTTGGGGACTTACTGTCAACCAACTTTGATTTGAACTCAACGTCCAGGCATCATTCGAAATAATTGCAACCTTTCCATTACTACCTGCAACCGACGAAAGCATTAGCTTGTTTTTTCCAAGAATAAATCCATGTGCATTCTCAACAATATTCTTAAAATTATTCCAAACCGAAGCCGACTGATAAAGAGGTTTGGTACCATAAGGTACATTGAGGATGCATGTATCAAAATTTACATTGTTGAATACATTATATGATGATGACAATGAAATGGGTAGTCCGTTTAAAGTGATAGAAGCTAATCCTGAGCAATTGTAAAATGAAAGATCGGCTATATAACTTACTGACGAAGGTATTGAAATTGAAGCCATTGAACTACAATTATAAAAGGAATTATCGGCAATTGTATCAACCGACAATGGGACAGTATAACTACCTGCTATTGAAGTACCACATTGAATAAGCGTTGTTAATGACTTATTAAACAGCACACCATCGCGACTTGTATAATTTAGATTATTTGCATCAACATTAATTGCGCCACTACAACTTGTAAATGCATACATTCCAATAGATTGAACAGTTGAAGGGATATTAATTGAGGTCAATTTATCGCAAAAACAAAAACCATACATAGTTATTGTTTTTACTGTTGAGGGCACATCGTAATTACCTGTAACTGAAAGCGGACATTGAATGAGGGTTGTCTTAGCTTTATCGAATAATACACCATCAACACTTGAAAAATATGGATTATTTGCATCAACAGAAATTTTTGCGCTGCAACCTACGAAAGCCAGAATTCCGATTTTTGATATTAACGGCGAAATGGTTACGGCACCCAACGTACTACAAAATGAAAATGCCATTTCACCAATTGAGGTTGCCGATGTAGGAAGCTTTATTGAAGTGAGCACAGAGAATCCAATCCCGGGCTCTTCGCCCGGAATATAAAATGAATTTTCCGGAATTTCATTTGCAGCATAAGTGGTATTATAATCTCCAGTTCCTCCCGACCCTGTATAAGAAGCAATCGTAACGGCACTAATATCCAACACAGATAAAAAAGGCAAACTGTCACGCATTATTCTAAAATCAGTTGCATCAATGCTGCCGGTAATTGTGAGGTCGGTTATGGATTTTTTTTCAGAACTTGTAAGTTGACTGTTTAAACTGCCGGGAGTTGCGTTGATTGTTTTTACAATCTGAACTTTTTTAATACTACTTTTTATCTCTCCACTTCTAGCAGTAGCTACAGAGTGATATTTGCTGCCAAATTTGGATAACAAAAAATTGTTTTCTTTAGAATTTTGAGCCAGTGATATTACAAAAAATAAGGACATTAGGCAAAATAGTTGCAGCTTTTTCATTGTGTAAATTTTTAATTTGTTATTCGAGTTTATTATTTACTGTGGTAGAATTAGTTTTTTATATGTTCAAAATCTTTTTTTACTGTAAAATATTCAAGTCCTAAAATCCATATTATTTCAAAAATGCAAATTATTTTGATGGGAAGTATTCATTTTTGTTTCCACAATTCAAACAAACATCATTATGTACACATAACAACTCACCACACTTATTACATTTCCATTTTTCTTTCTGGTGATTAACAAAATCTGTTAATCCAATTTCATAAATCTGTTTTAAGTTCTCAATTGGACTTTCTCCATACTTTAACACATAACGCTTATCCAAATCCTTTATTCGCCTACAAGGAAATTTAGCACAATCATTACACAATTGTTTTTCATTTCCGTTCTTTTCAGGGCATGTTTTTATACTACAAATTGTGCAATGATATGGTTTATTGCCTGTATTATTGCAACCGACACATTTGTTTTTGTTGCGTTGAAATCCCAAACAAATATCACAGATAACGCCACAAGGGGCAATACTTGTATTATTCATGATTGCATTCTATTT
>JBMOHG010000117.1:0-8593 GCA_049317965.1 Paludibacter sp. | reverse complement strand
TTGAAAAAAACAACAAATGTACGAATAAATAAGTTGAAAATAAAGTGGAAAAAGATACATTAAAATCAAAAACCTACACTTGAAAATTGAATTTTCAAGGTAGGTTTTAAAAATAAAGTATTTTATAATACAGATTTTTTTGTGTTATTAAAGACTTATTCGGTAGCTACGTTATTCTCTTCATTCCTGAATGGTGCAAGATATGTGATTAAAAAAGACGGTATTGTAGCGACTAATACCCAAATAAAAAACATTTTGTATCCTAAAAAATCGCTTATGTAACCACTAAACATTGATGGCAACATAAATCCCAATGCCATAATCCCATCAGCAAAGGCATAGTGAGCCATTTTGTATTTTCCCGGAGCAATTTGTTGCATAATATAAAGTATAAGTCCTACAAAACCAAAGCCATATCCAAAGTATTCGACAATAACAGCAGCTGCCACAAGGTAAAGATTTTCGGGTTGAAAGTAAGCTAAAAGTGCATACATAGCAAATGGAATATTAAAAGAAGCACATAGAATCATCAGTGTTTTCTTTAGTCCTCGATTTGCAGTAAAATAACCAGCCAGCACCGATCCTAAAACAAATGCTGCGGCTCCAAAAATGCCATAAATCATCCCAATTTCGGATGTTGTTAGCCCCAACCCACCTTGTTCTCTTGCAGCCTTAAAAAATAAAGGTGCAATTTTAATTGCAAAACCTTCGGCAAAACGATAAAAAATCACAAATAGAATACTCATTATTATATTCTTTTTTTGAAAGAATGTTATAGCCACATCTTTAAATGTTTCAATGCCCTCTTTAAATGATTTCACTGTTTCGGAGGAGCCACCAGTAGGCAACATTTTGAAATGATATATTGAAAGTGAAACCATTATTGCGCCATAAATCCCCATAACTATCATCCAAGCGTGGACTACACCAAGTCTTTGTTCAAGTTCACCTGCCAAATATACCAACGCACCACCTGACAAAATTTTGGCTACATTGTAGAATGCTCCTTGCCAACCTACATATTTTGCCTGATCTTTGGGCGAAAGTTCATTGAGGTAAATTCCCACAGTGGCTATATCGTGCGTGGAACCGCTAAATGCTATAACTGCCAGCAAAGCTATAGAATAGGTGAAAAAGTTGGGAAGTGGTAAAGACAAAGCAACCAGGGCGAAAGTTATACCTGTGATCATTTGTGTGGCAACAACAAAATGTTTTTTTGTTTTAAACATTTCCAATATTGGACTCCATAGTGGCTTCAGTGTCCATGGAATCATAATTAGTGTTGTCCAAAATGCAATTTTTGAATCAGATATTCCCAGATTTTTAAACATTAATGAAGATGCAGCGGCAATTGCAACAAAAGGCAAACCCATTGCAAAATAAACGGTTGGAACCCACGTTACTGGGTGGAATTTTTGTTTCATTGTTTGAAAATATGTTTCGTGTTTTGCGTTTTGCGTTTTTGTTAACTGTCAACTATTAACTAAATTAGTCCTAGCATTTTACTGCGAGCAAGCATACAAGCTCCTACCACTCCGGCTTTGTCGCCAAGTTTACTTAATTTGATAGTTGTGTCCTTACTTACCAAATTAAGTGAGTATTTTTTTATTGCACTTTTAATAGGTAGCAATAAATAATCGCCGGTAAGTGCTACCACACCACCAATAATTACAAGTTCAGGGTTAAATAAATTGATTAAACCTGCAATATGTTTTCCAAGTGTATTTCCAACTTCTTCAATTAATTCAATTGCCAACATATCTTCTTTGAGTGCAGCATCCAAAATATCTTCCTGAATAATAGTTTCACCTTTCTGAATCCGTTTTTCTAACATTGAGGTGTTTCCTTCTGCAATTTTTTCGAGAAAACGACGGTAAATAAATGAGCCAGAAGCTTGTGTTTCCAGACAACCCTTTTTGCCACAATGGCAAATTATATCGTTATCGAAAGCGTTTAAATGACCAAACTCACCCGAAAAACCAGATTTTCCATAATACAATTTTCCATCAGTAATTATCCCAAGACCCAATCCCCAACTTACATTAATAAACAAAACATTTTTTTCGCCAGTAACTACTCCGCTCATAAATTCACCATAAGCCATTGACCTTGAGTCGTTGTCTATAGTCACATGCATCCCAAGTCGTTCCTGAAAAATCTCACTCAATGGTTTTTCGCTGAAAAAATAAATACTATAACTGTGACCGGTTTCAGTGTTCACACGACCAGAAATATTAATTCCTGCACTTAAAATCTTTGGTTTTGGAATAGATAAGTGATCGACAAAATCATTAATAATGTGGCATAATTTATCAAAACTATCCTGAGTATTTTCATAACTGAAAGGAATACTAAGTTTCGATTCAACCATGTCGCCTTTGAAATTAATTAAGCCAATATTTATTCTGAATCGTTTAATATCAACACCAACAAAATAGCCTGAATCGGGATTCACACCATATATATTTGGGCGACGGCCACCATTTGTTTCCTGCTTTCCAAAATCAACTACAAAACCTTCTTCTATCAATTCACTCACCAATTTGGTTACTGTTGGCACACTTAAATCCATTTCCTTTCCCAAATCGGCTAATGTATTCTCACCATTATTAATATAGTATCGTATAATATTGATTTTTAGTAATGCGTTTTTCGAGCCAAGTTCTATTTCTTCAATAAATGTGTGTTTCATTGTCAATAAATTTTTTAATGCGGCTGCAAATATAATCTTTTTTTATAAACATGAGACGCTACCAGGATAATTTTTATAAAAAACCGAGAAAATACGAATTATTATATCGCAAATTATGTTATACAACACTTTTGCAAAAATATTCTTTATAAATAGTATCATTAATAAAATATTTTAATTACGTTTGTACCGTTTTTAAAATCAAAGCTTAAATGATAATTTATTATTTGCCTTGAAGAAAAACTTGAAAAACATAATACCACAGTAATTTAACATTTGGGGCAATGAAAAAATTCTACCTTATATTTACGTTCTACTTACTGTTTGTTAATCTGAAATTCTCAGATTTGGTTGCACAAAAAGCCATTGTACCTGCATTAAGTGAAACTTGTATGAAGGTAAATTCTGCTTTGGAAGATCCAACACCTGCTCAAATAGCGGCTGGAATAATTCCAACGGTAAATACGCAGCTTACATGGATTCGCCCAGCCGAAAGTACATATAGAGTTGCATTTTCGGGAACTGTAGGTAGTGCTGCCTCACACGAGGGTGTTGATTATGTTAATGATAACCAGTTGGTTAATACAGTTTACGTAAGAGCAGCTGCAAAAGGAAAAGTGGTTTATGTGCGCGAAGGTTGCGATCAAAGCAGCATGTTTGCTCATAATAACATTGCTCGCGAAAGTGGTGCCGGTTGGGGAAATCATATTGTTATACTGCACAATAACCAGTTATATACCCGGTATGGACATTTACTGAAAGGAACAATTTTAGTTAACAACGGCGACTCAGTTCAAATGGGACAAATTATTGCAACCATGGGCAATTCGGGCCGAAGCGAAACAAGACATACGCACTTTGAATTGGGGACGAAAGTAACAGCATTCGATCCATGTGCTATGTCGCAAAATTTCGATAAAGTGTATAATTCCGAATTACTGGCTTTTTCTACTTACAACAATCAAATTAATCTTACATCACCCCTTAATAACAAAGACAGCATTTCGATGAATCCAGTTTTGGTGTGGGGAAAAGATATTTCGTCTAATAACTATACCGTTGATATTGCTGCCGATGCAGCATTTAACAATATTGTAAAAACATCTATTACTTCGGATAACTATTTGAAATTAGCTGCTCTTAATGTTGGTACTTATTATTGGCGCGTAAAATCAGATAAATCGAATTATAGTCAAATTTGGAATTTTCAGGTAAAGCCTTCAGAAGGTTTCGAAAATTGTTTAAAAGACGGACTTCCAACCAATTGGAGTCGATTTGCTGTAAATGTTATCAAAGGTACAATAACAAGTGATAATGCTTGGGTTGCAACTGATATTGACCGACATAATTTAGGCAAATTCTCTGCTCGCATGGGAAATTATATGTCTGTAAGTGATTGCTGGATGCTAAGTCCAAAAATAGCTATTACCACTTTAACAAAAACCCTGAGTTTTAACTGGGCAAATACAGCTGGAGATTATGGGTCAAAACTGGAATTATTTGTTTCGGAAAGTGAAACTCAACCTACTACTGCTACATCATTTTTAAGTATTAAAACTATTGCGGAAGGTGTTGATGCACTTTGGCATTCAGAAAATTTAGACTTAACTAGTTACATTGGTAAACAAATCTTTATTGGCTTCAAGGTTCATAATTTTGGCGACCCTGCCGATGTTAATGCTGGTGGAGATAACTGGTGGATTGATGATGTTGTTTTGCCTACACAGTCAGTAAGTTCGCATATTCAAACTGTGAATTCATTAATAAATAAGGTTACAGTTTTCCCAAATCCAGTTAGCGGTTTTGCTCAAATTAATATTTCAACTACAAATAAAGCCAAAATCGATATTGACATTATAGATTATTGTGGAAAAAAAATTGAGAATATAGAATCGACTAATTTAATGGCTGGTAATTATTCTTATCGTTGGAATTGCAGTAACTTTCCAAACGGTATTTATATGGTAAAAGTAAGTACTGACACAGAAATTAAAATAGCAAAAATAACAAAAATCAAATAATAACATGAAAATAAAAGCCACATTCTTAGATGAAATAAGTCATGATATTCCTCATCAGAACTGGGGTGAAACAGAATGGGATGCTGATTTTGCACACATGAAAGCCATTGGAATAGAAATGGTTGTACTTATTAGATCGGGATACAAACGTTGGCAAACTTTTCCATCGGAAGTACTTACGGAAACTGAAAAATGTTACTTGCCTCCAATTGATTTAGTAAAATTATTTTTGAACCTAAGTGATAAATATGAAATACAATTTTACTTCGGATTGTACGATTCGGGACGCTATTGGGTAGATGAAGCATTTTGGATAAATGGGAATTACGAACGTGAAGTGGCTGTAAACATGGAACTTATTAAAGAGGTTTGGTCTAAATACGGACATCATAAATCGTTTTCAGGTTGGTATTTATCTCAGGAATGTAGCCGAAATAATGGTAAAATCATTGAAATGTTTGCTCGATTAGGTAATTTTTGTAAGTCGGTTTCAGAAGGATTACCCGTATTAATTTCACCATACATCGATGGAAAAAAAAATATAAGTCAATATACTACCGAAACAGCACGAAATGAAGGAGTAACATTAGAAAATCATGAGGCTGAATGGGATGAAATTTTTGCAGGAATACAAGGAGCTGTCGATATTATTGCATTTCAAGATGGTCATGTAGATTACGATGAACTAGTGGATTTTTTGAAAATCAACAAAAAACTTTGTAATAAATATGGCTTACAATGTTGGACAAACTCTGAAACTTTCGACCGTGATATGCCAATAAAATTTTTACCAATAAAATGGGAAAAGTTGAAATTGAAATTGGAACTTGCGGCCGAGGCCGGAATTGAAAATGCAATAACCTTTGAGTTTTCTCATTTCATGAGTCCACAATCTGCTTACCAGCAGGCGGGGCATTTGTATAATAGGTATAAGGAATACATTAATAGGTAATTGACCATTTTGTCATTTACCATTTACCCTTTTTATTATGGATTTTAAAAAATTAGCAGATCAATATAAAGTAGAATTACTGAATAATGTAATTCCATTTTGGCTCGAAAATTCTCAAGATGAGGAGTTTGGCGGCTATTTGACAAGCTTGGACAGAGCTGGTAAAGTTTACGATACCGATAAATTTGTTTGGCTGCAAGGGCGCGAAGTCTGGATGTTTGCCATGCTTTACAATAAAGTTGAAAAACGGCAAGAATGGTTGGATTGTGCTATTCAAGGAGCAGAATTCTTAAAGAAATATGGACATGATGGAAATTACAATTGGTATTTTTCATTAACCCGCGAAGGAGAACCTTTAATCGATCCACATAATATATTTTCGTATACCTTTGCTACAATGGCTTTTGGTCAATTGAGTTTGGCTACCGGTAACAAAGAATATGAAGAGATTGCAAAAAAAACATTTGAAATTATACTTTCAAAAATTGATAATCCAAAAGGGAAATGGAATAAAGCACATGCTGGTACACGCAATTTGAAAAACTTTGCACTACCTATGATTCTTTGTAATCTGGCATTGGAAATTGAACATTTGTTGGACAAGAATTTTTTGATGGAAACCATAGAAACATGCATACACGAAGTAATGGATGTTTTTTATCGACCTGAATTAGGAATTGTTGTTGAAAACGTGACAATTGATGGTGAACTTTCAGATACTTATGATGGTCGATTAATTAATCCAGGGCACGCTATTGAGGCAATGTGGTTTATTATGGATTTGGGCGAACGCTTGAAGCGACCGGAATTAATTCAAAAAGCTACAGATATTGCATTGAAAATGTTGAATTATGGTTGGGATAAAACTTATGGTGGAATATTCTACTTTATGGATAGAAAAGGTTTTCCGCCACAGCAATTAGAATGGGATCAAAAACTTTGGTGGGTACATGTTGAAACATTGATAACATTGATAAAAGGTTATCAATTAACAGGTTCTAAAGATTGCTTGGAGTGGTTTGAACGGGTTCACGAATATACATGGACTCATTTTAAAGACAATGAACATCCTGAATGGTTTGGGTATTTAAATCGCCAAGGCGAAGTACTTCTGGACTTGAAAGGTGGAAAATGGAAAGGCTGTTTCCACGTACCACGCGGAATGTATCAATGCTGGCAAGTTCTGGAAAAATGTGCAAATCAGGAATTAAACAATCAAAAGAAACGCAAATCAATACTTTCTTTTTTTGAAATATAAAACATTAAATATCTAAAAATTTCAATCTAATCATTTATAAACAATTTAAAAAACAATCAAAATGAAAAAAATTACTTTATTATTTGCTGCTATAGTAGTAGCAATGTGTGTAATGGGTGTAACACCAGTAGTTACAACTGAATGGCAGTTTGGGTCAGTGAATCCAACAATTGCTGCTGAAAGTTTTGAAAACTGCCCAGCTGTAGGTCTTCCTTTTAATTGGACACGTTTTGCCGAAAATGTAACATTAGGAACTGTTACAAATGCTGCTGCATGGGTTGGAACCAATACAGAGCGTCAAATTACCGGAACTAGTTCTGCGAAAATGGCGAATTATCAATCGGTGAGTGATTGTTGGTTAGTTACTCCAAAAATTTCGATTACAGCAGCTTCTGCAACAGCAGTTTCATTTAACTGGTCCAATACTGCAGGTGATTATGGTTCTAAGCTCGATGTGTATGTTTCTGAAAGTGCAACACAGCCTACAGCAAGTACTACATTTACAGTGTTGATAAAATCAATTGCCGAAGGTGCAGATGGCACATGGCATTTAGAAAATTTAGATTTAACAACCTATATTGGAAAAACAATTTATCTAGGTTTTAAAGTGCATAATTTTGGTGATCCAGCCAATGTTGATGCTGGAGGTGATAATTGGTGGATTGAAGATGTCAAATTGCCATTACCAAATATGATTGGAGTTGGTAATAATGTACGTGGAATGGGATTTGGTATGGTAAATTCAGTACCCACATTAGCACTTGTTTCTCGCGAAGGTGGAACCTCTGTTCGAATTATTAATACTGTAGATGGAACGCAAACAGCATCATTAAATATTACAGGAGTTACAGGTGGAACATTTGCTGTAAACGATGCTGGAATTACAACTGATGGTAAAATTTTGGTTGCAAATATGGCAACTGGAGCTGCTGCAGTATTTAAAGTGTACCGTTGGGATAATTATAAAGATGCTCCAATGGTTGCGTTATCCTACACATTACCAGATGCAAGTCGTTATGGCGATCATATCACAGTTACAGGTAGCATAACTACTGGAACTGCCAAGGTTTATGTTGCAAGTTCGGCACTAGTATCAAGTGTAGCCAAAGTACTATGTTTTTCAATGATAGCCGATGTTGCAAATCCAGGAAGTTTCGTTTTCGATGGTGCAAATCCTGTTGTAATAAGCTCTGCCATTAACTGGGCTGGTGCTACACCTTCAGTTACTCCACTTTCAAACGGCACATTCCTATACAAAGGCAACGGAAACAATATGCGGATTATAAATGCTGATGGCTCTTTATCAACAAGTATTTCAAACAATACTGTTGTTGCCACAGGTGGTAATAGTGTACAATTTGTAAAAACAATTGTCGATTCTACTTATGTAGTTTATTACCGATATGGGGCTACACAAGAAAAATCAGATATTTTGAAAATTGTAAAAGGTGACCTGGCAAATGCAACCGTAGTAGGAACAACACCTTCAATTGGAACAACTACTAATACTAACGGTACTGGACGAGTAGTGGTTGATGCTTCTGGAACTGATGTTTACTTATACGTAATGGGTTCAAACAATGGTTTTGGAAAATACAAAGTTACTGGCATTGTTGAAACTCCAACTGCACTGAACCAAATAAATAATGAAGCTATTAACATAAGTGTAA
>JBMOHG010000116.1:0-8606 GCA_049317965.1 Paludibacter sp. | reverse complement strand
ACCATAAGGTATTGTAACAATTCCAATCAGAAAAATTACAATTCCAATTGGAAAAATTACAAAACCAAAAGGTATTGTAACAAAACCAATTGGAATTATAAAATATATATTCCAATTCGTAAATGATATAAGTAATGTGAACAAAATAATGTTCTGTTTTTAATCGGGGCTAGCCCCGCGCCCCACTTACTTTTTTTTCTTGACAAAAAAAAGTAAGCAAAAAAAGTCAAGACTGCGCCCACTTCGCTCGAAAAATCAGTCGTTCGGAAGCTGAAAACTTTTAAACTCACCACGACGAAATACGTCGTGGCTCAAACACAAAAGTTTTCAGCTTCCTTCACTCCATTTTTCGGCTCACTGGACGAGGTCAGTCGTAAAAGAAAAGCACAGAACAATGAAAGGTTTTTTATGACATTATATCTTTTTCTCTACTTCCTGCTAAAGCTGGAAGCAATTAATTCAAGACATTGTGCGACTTATACACCTATAACATATATTTTATTCTAATTATGCATTGTAGAATAATAATTGATATGTTTTTTCTATGCTGTAATCAGATATACAGACTTGTAACTAAATACTTGTAACTTGTAACTAAATACTTGCAACTTGTAACTAAATACTTGTAACTAATAATATATTCTCTAAAAAATAATTCAAACAATTTAAAATGAAAAATGTATGAAAAAAGACCATGCAATTCTTGATTTTGTGAAAGCTCCGATTGCTGTTAAAATTGAAACCGGACGTAGTGTAGAAACTAAAATGAGACCAAATCCAATTTTTGTAAACCCCGATGTGCCATTTGATGAATTAAAAGCATGTACCAACTTGCTCGAAACACGAAACGTGGCAGCAATCAATGGTGGAAAAGAGGCTACAGCACTATTGCATCAGACCGAAGAAGATTGGATAAACAAGATGCGAATAACAGCTCGGTATGTCGATAGGATTGCCAATGGCGATGGTGCAATTATCCTGGGTGCAGGATTTAATCTGGCTAAACAACCGTCTCCTGCTTCTCGTCCTGAATTTAGTGTAGAGCAAGGCGAAAAGTCGGGTTCAGTTTATTTACAACGTAAACGTGTAACTGGTGCCCGTTCGTATATTTGGCAACAAAGTACCGATGGTGAGGTTTGGACAACTGCACAAACCACGGCACAGGCATCTGTCGAAATTACAGGACTTACTCCACTTACCAAGTATTGGTTTCGGGTGGCAGCAGTTACAATCACCGGTACTACCGACTTCAATGATCCTATTATGCAGGTGGTGATTTAAGGTTGACAGCTTTACTTATAAATCCCGACAGACTAAAATGGTCTGCCGGGGTTTAGTAAACTACTATATTAATGTACTGAAAACTATCAGTGATATTAACTTTATATATCATAAACACACCTAAACGATTAGTATTAAAAATAATAACAGAAAGAGAACTGATATTATTTAATTTTTACTAAATTTGCAGAATTAATATTACCAATATTTAGGATAAAAAGAAATGCTGATGTATGGGCAATCGTATTAAAGAGTTGCCATTATTTCGGTGTTAGGGGTTATTCTAAAAAAAGACATTTACTTACTCACAATAGAGTAAAAATAACAAGTTGTAAACTTGTGCGAGTGGTTATTATTATTTAAACACAATTTAATTATCTAACATTTTAAAATCAAATTCATGAAAAAATTCAGTTTTATTATTCTCTTGACATTAATTTTGGTATCATGTTCAGAAATGAAAATGCTTCAAAAGACTTTTCAAAAAATAAATTCAACTATTGATTATGCTTATGACAGCAAAATTTCAAGTTGCCCAAGATCAAAACTAGTTTATATTGACATTAAAAATTCAGTGCTTGATAGTATGACAACCGTATCCAAAATAGGCAGTCGTGTACTTCCACTATTTTTTTATAATGAAATTGAAAATACAATAAGATTAAAATTAGGACAAGGCTCAATAAAAGAAGATTATACCAGTTTCGTTAAAAATTCCTTTGTTAAGGAAAGTAATAGAAGCGCCTGTTTTAGTGTTACAGACACTAATTCTAATGATTCAACTTACTCATTATATATTAAAATTGATAGTTGTAATACAATCTCATCTTACAAGAGAACCACGATAATAGTTTACCTCTTGTTTGCATATTCAATACATATTGTCATGGATGGTTTTCCTGCAGAAACAAATCTTCAATACACAGCTAAGTTTAAAAAAGGGAAAGATTTGATTTTTGAAAAAAAATACAATATTAACCACCAACAACCTTTTATTTATACAACAATGGATAATTACAATGCTGACTTTATATCTCACATGACTAATGCACTTTCTATTTCCACTAAAATGGCAATTGAGCAAATAATTGTAGATATAAATACTTCTTTATATGGTTCGTCATATCCTCGTTAAGCGTAGCGTGACGGTCTTGTAGTTTGGCAAAGCGTCTTTTAGCTTCGCTGATTTTCAATTCGCTTCGTCGGGTGGGAAGAGTCTGTCCGACTACTGGCGGAAAAGCTCCAGCTTTCCAGATTATATTTGAATATGGAAAAACAGGTGTTACATGCCGATTAGTCGGTGAGCTTTCCTACTAGCTGCGATGTAGGCTGGAGCATGAGCCGAACTTAAACAACGCAGGTTATGCTATGGGGAAAGGGGTGACTAGGCAAAATGTGAGAAAAATGAAACTATAATTATCAAAACCATATAACAAGACACTAAAGAAACAGCCATGAAAAAAAAAATATTAATTTCTATTTTAGTTATACTTAGCAGTTTGTTGCCTGCGCAAGTCTTGAAAAATATCAATGTAAGTTCAGTTGGAACTCTAAAAACATTACTGACATCGACTGAAAAAACGACAGTCACAAACCTCGCTGTAACTGGAACAATTGATGCACGAGACATTAAATTTATACGAGATTCAATTAGAAATTTGACAGAACTCGACATTATTAATGTTACTATTTTAGAATACAATGGATATGAAGGCACATCATATCCAAATCCTTTCGATCAGAGTCTAACAATAACTCATTATCCTGCTAATGAATTACCAACTCAGGCATTTGCCGGTATTAGATATCTAAAATCAATAAAACTTCCATATTCTATAACTTCAATTGAATGGGGAGCTTTGCAAGTATGTCCTGAACTGTCAAGTATAGTTATTCCTAATCAGGTTAAGACGATTGTGGGGGGAACATTTTATAATTGCTATAAATTATCGAGTGTTTCTATGTGTAATTCTGTTATAACTTTAGGCGATGGTATTTTTGCCAATTGTGAAATGTTGACAGATTTGACATTATCTGATTCACTTAAAACAATAGGTGGCATGGCATTTGGTTGTAAAGCTTTGCGAAGTATCAAAATCCCAAAATCGGTTACTTTTATTGGTACAGATGCATTCTTTAATACTTCATTCACTTCAATTTACTCATATCCAACTGTACCAGTTGACTTAACGTCATCAATTTCAGTTTTTTCCGGAGTAAATAAATCAACATGTGTATTATATGTACCCAAAGGTTCAAAAACTCTCTACCAGACAGCTGACCAATGGAAAGATTTTACAAACATTGTTGAAATGACTACGGGAATAGTTCCTTTTAGTAAAAGCGATATTAAAATAAAGACAGACAATGGAAATCTTATAGTTGAAAATGCTAAGGCAGGTGACAAGGTAGAAATATTCAGCATTACCGGAGTTAAAATAAAAGAACAATTGACAAAAGGTTATCAAACAAAAATCAAATTACAAAGAGGAATATATTTAATTCGTGTTGACAATTATTCAGACAAAGTGAGCATAAAATAACACCCTCGTTCGGCGTAGCGTGTCGGTCTTGTAGTTTGGCAAAGCGTCTTTTCGCTTCGCTGATTTTCAATTCACTTCGTCGGGTGGGAAGAGCTTGTCCGACTACTGGCGGAAAAGCTCTAGCATTCCAGATTATATTTGATTATTGAAAGCAGATGTTACATGCCGATTAGTCGGTGAGCTTTCTTACTAGTTGCGAAGTAGGCTGGAGCCTAAGCCGAACTTAAACAAAGCAGGTTATGATATGGGGAAAGGGGAACGGGGTATGTATCTTTACGCTTTGATAGCCGATGGTAAAGTCATCGACACAAAACGAATGATATTAACTAAATAAATAATTTAAATAACAAATCTTATGAAAACAAAACTATTTATTGCTTTAATCAGTGCAGTATTTTCACTGCAACTACTGAATGCCCAAGCAACTTATATGCCTGTGTTTGGTGATACAACACGTTATTATTATGCGGCAAGATCTAATGATTTGGAAGGATTCTTATATATGGAATTTAAAAAGACCAGTGACTCAACTGTCGTACCCATAGGATTAGGAGGTTTTGGGAGTAATTACGATCATTTGGTGGTAAACAACAGCAATTCAAAAATATGGGGTATTAACCCATATAACCCATATCAAACAAAAAGAAGGTTCTTATTGATGGACTTGGATTTGAACGTAAACGATCAATATGTCGATGGTGGCGGATATATTCATACCGTTCATGGCGTTTACTTGTTAAATGGACGTAAGCACATTCGCTTTGAAAAACAATGTGTGTTGTTAGCTACTGTCGATTCAACCTATTTTGAATTTATTGAAGGAGTTGGCAATACTATTTGCTTTAATAATTGGGGTATTTCTACTGAACCCCATGCTGGCTACGGTGGAATTCCATGGCTTCGTTCACAATATAAAAATGGAACGTTAGCTTACGGGCTTCCCGAATGGTCTGGATATTGGGATTATATAGGTTCGAAAACTGATGTGCAAAATATGGAAGAAGTTAGTATTATACATTTATCTCCTTCTCCAGTAATAACTAATCTGAAATTAGAAATTCCAGAATCGGCTAGCTTGAAAAATACACAATTAAGTATATACGATATAAATGGGAAACTGCAATATCGCTTATCCCCAACTGAACACAAAATAACATTAGATGTTAGCCAATTTAGTTCGGGAATATATTTTTTAAAGGTGTGTGGTGGTGACTACAATGGAATAGTAAAATTTATAAAATCGTAGTTATATGAAGAAGATAATTTTATGTTTTGTCCTGACCCAACGGATATATGAACATTTATTTCTTGCAAAAGGGCACAATTCGTCCCTCGTTCGGAGTAGCGTGACGGTCTTATAGTTCGGCGAAGCGTCTTTTAGCTTCGCTGATTTTCAATTCGCTTCGTAGGGTGGGAAGAGCCTGTCCGACTACTGGCGGAAAAGCTCAAGCTTTCCAGATTATATTTGAATATTGAAAGCAAGTCTTACATGCCGATTAGTCGGTGAGCTTTCCTACTAGCTGCGAAGTAAGCTGGAGCCTAAGCCGAACTTAAACAAGGGGGGGAACGCTACGGAGAATGGGGGAACGGAGTTGCCATTATTTCAGTGTTAGTGGCAAGAAAAAAAAGACTGTGCGAAATGAAACTTTGAAACAATTAATTATAAAATAACTAACTCAAATATTTTATTTTTCTAAACACATTATCATGAAAAAACATTTAACTGTTTTGTTACTGATACTTCTTGTAAGTGTTATCAATGCGCAGGTTTCTAAAACCATTAATGTAACTACAACTGGAACCCTAACTAACTTATTGACCCCGACTGAAAAGGCGACAGTTACGAACTTAACGGTTACAGGTAATATCGATGCCAGAGATGTAAAATGTATGCGGGATGATATCAAATTGCTTGCTGTGTTGGATTTAAGTTCTGTTCAAATACAATATTATAAAGGAACTGCAGGAACAATTTCTAATGATACTACATATCAAGCAAATGAAATGCCTCAATATTCATTTTCTAATAAAATTACTTATACTTCAAAAGAATCTCTCAAAGCAATTACTCTACCCAATACGATTACGTCAATCGGTAGTAACGCCTTTCGTTCATGTTATAACTTGACAAATGTAATAATTCCTAATTCTGTTGTCTCAATAGGAAATTTTGCTTTTGCATCTTGCGGCAAAATTGGTGAAGTCACAATTCCAAATACAGTTACTACTATTGGAGATGATGCTTTCTCAGGCTGCTATGGATTGACCAGCTTAAATATTGAGAATGGAGTAACTTCGATTGGAAGTAACGCATTTAAAAATTGTGTTAATTTGACCAGCATTACGATACCAAGTTCAGTAATTTCGATAGGAAGTAATGCTTTTAGATTTAGTCGGGGATTAACTAAAATTCAAGTTGATGCTGATAACTCTAATTATTCTTCTGTAGGAGGAGTTTTGTTTAACAAAGATCAAACTACCTTAATTTATTATCCTTTCAACCAACCTTTGAGGTATTATACTATTCCTGGTACTGTTACTTCGATAGGAAATAATGCTTTTGAAATGTGTAGCGTACTAACTAGTATAACGATACCAAATACAGTAAAAACAATTGGGGAATATGCATTTAGTTGGAGTGGTTTAACTAGTGTAACCATACCCAACTCTGTAACTCATATTGCCGATAATACTTTTCTTGGCTGTCATAGTTTGACTAGCCTAACTATGGGAAGTGGGGTAACCTCTATTGGGTTTAATTCATTTGGAGGTTGTGATGGATTAACAGGAAATTTATCCATTCCTAATTCTGTAACTTCAATAGGTGAAAATGCCTTTTCGTCTTGTACGGGTTTAACAGGTATAACTTTATCAAATTCTGTAACTTCTATTGGAGATGGTGCTTTTTGGGGTTGTAGTGGATTGACTGAAATTACAATACCAAATTCAATGACCTCTATTGGTGTCGGTGTTTTTGAAAGATGCAGTGGATTGACTAAAATTAATATACCAAACTCTATAACAAAAATAGAGGCTGCTGCTTTTCAAGAATGCTCAGCAATCGATAATGTGAATATTCCAAGTTCTGTGACCTCCATTGGAGCTAGTGCTTTTCAAAATTGCTTTTCGCTTACAAGTGTAAACATTCCCAGTTCTGTCATATCAATAGGGAGTAGTGCATTTGCATGTTATGCCCCTATCGTAACGGTTATTTCGAAACCAAGTGATACAAACTCAAAACAGAATAGTCAAAAGAATCAAAAATCTTCCGTTGATTATAATGATTTTGTATCTAAACTTAGTTCAATTTATACTTATTCTGTTATTCCTGTCGATTTAACAGCATCCTCCGGTGTCTTCTCCGGTGTAAATAAAACTTGTACGGTGTATGTGCCAAAAGGTTCAAAGACAGCCTATAAATCAGCCAATCAATGGAAAGATTTCATTAATATTATAGAAACACCTATTCCTTCAACAATTGAATTTGCACCAATTGGAGCAAAATGGTATTATACACAAACAGGTATTGGTGATTTGAAAACTTATAAAACAATTGAGTCTGTTGGTGATACGATTATTGAAGGTAAACCTTGTCGTAAATTGTTAGAAGTTTCACGCAATTTATTTGCTCCAATTAGAGCTATTCGAATTATGTATTCTAAAAATGACAGTGTTTCAGAATATTATAATTCTTCATTTCATTTACTTTATGATTTCGGTGCAATGAAAGGAGATACAATCACTCTTGATGTAAATCTGCCTAAAATGATTATTGATTCTACTTCAACAATAGGTATTAATGGTAGCGTTCATAAAGTTCAATATGTGACTTGTAGCGATGGAATGATGGTCGAATTTGGAGGAAAAGTTATTGAGGGTATTGGAAACTTAATTTTTATGTTTCCAACTTATGATAATAATTATGATGGTCCGTTGCGTTGTTATGAAGATCCTATTGTAGGAACTTATATAAATCCAGTGTGGGGTTCTATCGATTGTGAAAATACAATTTCTGGTATATTGAAGAACCTAGATCGAGAAGTTTCAGTCTACATTAATAAACAGTCTAAAAATATAGTTATTAAAGGTATTCAAAATACAGTATCTTACGAATTAATTGATATTCAGGGACGAAAAATTAAAAGTGGCGAACTTAATGTAAACTGTAGTATTGAAGCAGAAGTTTTGAAACCTGGAATATATCTTCTCAAATTGAAAAACACGGAAATGAAAGTCGTAAGAAAACTCATAATGAATTAAACTCAGTTAATCGTATAGTATCGGTTTTTAGTTCGTCCATGCGTCTTTCGCTTCCGCGCCAGCGAAGGGAACGGGGTGAAACAAATTTATAAAACTTATAAATATGAAGAAACTACTATTTATTGTTTTTGTCTTGGTAACATCAACAAGTTGTGACAAAAATGACATTGAAAACTCTACATTAAATGGAGTTTGGATAGAAACAATTCATAAAACTGACACATTGGTTTTTGACAATCAGTATTCAGGTTTTATTTTAAATCGAGGAACTGAAATAAGAAATGGTTATTTATTGCCTAAATACCTTTCAGGTCCTTATATGTATGAAATTAAAAATGATAGTATTTCATTACGTTGGTCAGCTTCAAGCTCTTCTTATACAAACAAATATTCTTTTAAATTGGACTTAAAAAACAAGGAAATTAAAGTCGGAAATTTTTATGTTGACAGTATTAATACCGGTGTTGTATTGACTTTTACAAAGGTTCATTAAGCAACCCTCGTTGAGCCTAGCGTGACGGT
>JBMOHG010000115.1:0-8635 GCA_049317965.1 Paludibacter sp. | reverse complement strand
TCCATTTTCATAAACCATTGCATCGATAGCTTTGGTTCAATCACTGCATCAGTTCGTTCAGAATATCCAATTTTATTGGTATATGCTTCTACTTTTTCCATTAAACCAGCTACAACCAAATCTTTTTCAATTTGTGTACGTACGTCAAAACGATCCATGCCAGCGTATTGAGCACCGTTTTCGTTCAAAGTTCCATTATCATTAAAAATATCTATCGAAGGCAAATTGTATTTTTCACCCAACATATAATCGTTAACATCGTGTGCTGGAGTAACTTTTAAGCATCCTGTACCAAATTCAATATCAACATAATCGTCTTCAATAATAGGAATTTCTCTATTAACCAATGGAACAATACATTTTCTTCCTTTAAGATGATAAAAACGAGGGTCGTTGGGGTTAATACACAACGCAGTATCGCCCATAATCGTTTCAGGGCGTGTTGTTGCTACCACCAAATACTCACTTTCAGCATCTTCAAATCCCCCTTTAGGGGGTTGGGGGGCCAGTTTATATTTGAGGTAAAACAATTTTCCAACTTGTTCTTTGAAAATTACTTCTTCGTCCGAAAGTGCAGTCAGTGCTTTTGGATCCCAATTGACCATACGCACACCACGATATATTTTTCCTTTGTTATATAAATCGCAAAAAACCTTCAAAACGCTCTCTGAACGCGCTTCATCCATGGTGAAAGCTGTTCTTTCCCAGTCACAAGATGCGCCCAGTTTTTTTAATTGCTCAAGGATAATACCACCGTGTTTGTGTGTCCATTCCCATGCATGTTCCAAAAATTCGTCACGTGTAAGGTCGGTTTTAGCAATACCTTCGGCAGCAAGTTTGGCAACCACTTTGGCTTCGGTAGCAATAGAAGCATGGTCGGTACCAGGCACCCAACAAGCATTTTTGCCCAACATACGCGCACGACGAACCAAAATATCCTGAATGGTATTGTTAAGCATGTGTCCCATGTGCAACACGCCGGTTACATTTGGCGGTGGAATTACAATGGTATAAGGCTCACGACCATCAGGTTTTGAGCTAAAAAAACCGTTGTCTAACCAATATTTATACCATTTCGATTCAATATCTGTGGGATTGTACTTGCTTGCGAGTTCCATAAAATTTACTTGCTATTTTACTATTTATTATTTACAATTTGAGAACTAGAGTTTGTTCAAACAAAAACATTGAAATTCAATAAGATAGAATAAAAATATTTATTTTTTAAACGAAATGCAAAGTTACAAAAAAAAACAGATTTTGCAGGTACAATACATGGGAAATCAAAAGGTCATTCCAAAACTAGTTCGAAATGACCTTTAATTTCAATTGTTTGTTACGATTAATGTGCTAGTAACTTGAATGTTTTTCCATTAACACGAAGTAAATAAGCCCCATTTTTCACTAATTCAGTAAATTGATTTTCAACGTATGCGGTACGAAGTAATTGACCCGAAATACTGAACAATTCTATATTTGCAAATCCTACAAAATCAGCTTTCAGTATGTTGTTTGAACAAGATATTTTCAATTCATTTTTGGAAAGGTCCTGTTTTGACGTATTCAATGGGAAATTCACATCCCAGTTGTCAGCCGTGGAAGTTTTATTAATAATAATCCAAACATTACCTGTTCTTGCATTAGAAACAGAACTTAAAAGTACTGTTTTACTTAAACCACCTCCGGTATTGGTCCATGTTGGATTTCCAAAACCACCATTATTCCAGCCAACATAACACGAAAGACCCGTCAAATCAGTAATTGTTGTATTTACTTCATATTGATTTGTGTTGATTTCATCTTTAGTCAAATCTAAAAAAGTCCAACCCGGCTGACCATCAACACCATAAGCGAAATTAAATTTATCAGATCCAACTGCAGCTTCACCTACAGTCAATAGAAAATCATTTGTTACATTATTTGCCTCATTTGTCGACCATTGAGTTTTTACAATTATTCCCAACGTACCAATTTTAGAAATATCTTCGCTAGCAATAGTAAAAAATGCTGTTAAATCGGCAATAGTAATACTGTATTTACCCGAATTAGCTACTCCATCGTGTGTCATTTTCAATTTTGCATCAAGCGCTGTATAATCTGCATCTCCGGCACAAGTTGACCAGGGAGTTGAATATGATTTTGAAAAAGTTTGACCTGATATTGGGTTTAACCATGCATGTATATAACACATTGGTGTCCAGGTTACAAAGTTAGTTCCAGCTCCATCGTAATTTATTGTAACTGATTGATTCGGAATAATCGGTGTAGGATTCGATGTTAAAACTCCTCCTTGTTTTGCTTGAACAAAACCGATAGTGAGAAAAAAGATAATGAATAACGTGGTAATTTTTTTCATAATGCTTTTACTTTAAATTGTTTGAAATTTTCAGCAAATGTATTTCATATATTAAAATAAAAGCTTGTAGTGTTAAGAAAGTAGTTGAAAATTCGTTGCAATCGTTTGCAGCGATAAACTCAAAAATTGAAAAGTATGATAAAAAAAGTGTTACCTTTGTGTTCTAAAATTATCAAACAGAAAAGATATGAAACGAATTATTAATACGATCAATGCCCCGGCAGCTATTGGACCTTATAGTCAGGCGGTTGAAGCCAATGGAACTTTATACATTTCTGGTCAATTACCAATAAACCCGATGGTTGGTAAAATTGAGGCAACTGAAATTTTATCACAAACCGAACAGGTTTTTGCAAATATTGCCGCAATACTTGGAGAAGCAGGATATACATTTGCAGATGTAGTAAAATCGACTGTTTTTTTGTCGGATATTTCTGACTTTGCAGGGATGAACGAAGTTTATAAAAAATTTTACCAAACTGAATGTCCGGCACGCTCGGCGTTTGCTGTTAAAGCATTACCTTTAGGTTCTTTGGTCGAAATTGAAACGATTGCTGTAAAATAAAATCCAGCTTTTATCTTTTTTTGATTGGTTTTTTATGCGAGCGAATTGAGTAATTAGTGTTTTTGAAAGATAGTGAATTTATTATTTGGTGCTAACTATAATATTATGAAATTCCGACTTTTAAATTCACTTTATTCAACTCTCCAAAAAGTCCTTCACACGCATCTTCCAACAAATCAATTACATGATCAAAACCGGAATCACCACCATAATAAGGGTCGGGGATTTCGTAATCATTAAACCGCTGACAATAATCAGTCATTTTGCGAATTTTTGCTTTTTGAACCGGTGATTGTGCCATGTATTCCAAATCATCAGCATTTTGATTATCCATTGCGATTATAAAATCAAACTGGTCAAAATCAGCTCGTTTTACCCGCCGGGAATAGTGTGTTAAGTTGTAGCCACGTTGCTCTGCATGAAATCGCATACGTCTATCAGCTAATTCGCCTTGATGATAGCCCATTGTACCGGCCGAATCAATGATGAATTTTTCTGAGACACCTTCGCGATGAATAATTCGAAGGAAAACTCCTTCAGCCATTGGAGAACGGCATATATTGCCCATACAAACAAAAAGAACGGAAATAGGTTTCATGTTGTAATGTGTTCTGAAATTAGGCCACAAAAGTAATAATTATTCAAATACGATTTCACTGATTATTTACAATTATTTCTATTTGTAGTTTAAAAACGCTTCATTTAAAACCTCATATTAAATCCTGCATTAAAATTAATTCCAGCCATTGGATAACCATAATTAATCTGATATTGCTGATTCAGAAGGTTATTTCCATCAACAAATACTTCAAGTTGTTTAAGTGGTTTTGCAGATATTCGGGTATTTAACAAAAGGTAATTTGATTGAATTATGGGTGCAATAGTTGGATTTGGCGAAATAAATGTATATAGTTTTTCAATATATTGCGTTGAAATGTTTAGATTCCAAATTTTGTAATTGTAATTGGCACTAATGTTAATCTGTTGACGTGGTGCTGCAATAATGGCTTTGGTTAAATCGATATAACTGTAGTTGGCATGTAAGAATAGATTTTTGCAAACAGCATATTTTGCTGAAAATTCAATTCCCCGATTAGAAAATGAGCCAGTATTTTCCTTTTTAAATGCAGGAAAACTTCCATTTACTACGATCATATTTTTTCCAACAACTTTAAAAAGTGTAAGTTCGAAATTTAAATGGTTGTTGAATAATGTTTGCAACCAACCAAGTTCATAGTTTACTATCCTTTCCGGTTGCAATTCAGGATTTGGAACCGGAGCATTCATGTACAATTCCATAATGGTCGGGCTTCTAAATCCCTTAGAAACAGATGTCTTGAAAGTTGTTTTTTCTGAAAAATTATAGGTTATTCCACCAATAGGAATAAGTTCACTTCCAAATTTCGAATTGTTTTCAAGGCGTAAACCGGCACTCAAGGTTAGCTTTTCTAATAGTGTTTGTTGGACATAAGCATATACTGCCAATTCGTTGACTGTTATTAATGAGTCTTTTATCGGCTTTTGGTTTAACATACCGCCATATTGTTTAAAATCTGTTCCGGCAGTAATCGATGTGCCATTTCCGAGTTTAAATGTTTGAAAAAGCATGGCCCCCGTGTTGCGATCTGTCGAATGAAATGGACTGATTGTTCCGTTTGGTAATTTATTATTGGGTAAAAAGTGTTCTCCAAAATTATGGTAGAATTTAAAACCACCTTCCGATTTATCAAACTTATTATCAACGGATAAAGAAGTTTTTCCACGGGTAATATCAATATTGAAAAATGCAGGTTTGAAAGTTGGACCATTGTCATTTGCATTATATTTTGCTAAACTCACATCGGCAGTAACAGTAAAATTTTTATTCAGCTCATATCCAACTTTCACATACCCATTATTAATATTAAAATCTGTGCTATCACGAATTCCATCGGTTTGATCGTGATTAATGGAAGCAAAAAGACTTAACTTATTTTTTTTATAACCTATTGTGCCAAAATACTTTTGAGTGTTGAATGAGCCATAAGAAGCACCCAAATTAATTTTAAATCCTTCTTGTTTTTGTTGTTTGGTAATTATATTTATCACACCTGCCATGGCATTAGAGCCATAAAGAATGGAGGCCGGACCACGAATAATTTCTACTTTTTCCACATCTGATGCCACATAAGCATCTGACAATGGATGTCCAAATATTCCCTGATATTGAGGATGACCATCAATTAATACCAGTACATCGGTATTGGGTGAACTACTGATTCCCCGAATACTGATAGAACCTGATCCACCTGTAGAAACTCCAAAACCTAATATGTTACGCTCGGTAACAAAAATTCCAGGCGTAAAGGTATTCAGCGCAGGAAGTATATTCATTGCACCGCGGTTTTCTATCTCCTGACGTGTGATTTGAGAAACTGACAATGGAACCAATTTTCTGGAAATTCCTGTTTTTGTGCCTGTTACTACAACCTCATTCAAGTTTATTGAATCTTTTACTGGCTTTTGAGAAAAGGCAAATTGATATATTAAAATTACTATTAGTGTTAAATTGAGTTTTTGTTTCATTATTATTTATTGGATGTTTTATAATTCGTGTTATATTTATTCAAATTCGTGTTACTGATATGGTAAAAAAATTAATCTACTTTAGTCATTATCAACTTACCATGTTCAATTCCCTTAATGCTAATTAAACTTTCTGATAATTCGGTGAGCCGGTATGAAGCACCTTTTACCGCAATAATTTCGAGCGCTTTTTCTGCAGAGATATAAAAGTTTTGGGAAGAAAGAATTTCATTGATGGCATTTTTTTTAATTTCTGCTATTTTTGTCTGAATGTCATTTTTATTGAAATCATAGGTGAGAATAATTGCTCCAGCAACAATATTATTGCATTTCCACTTTTTCTCTACTATGTTTTTTTCAATCAAGTGGCGAATTGCTTGAGATCTGTTTGGGAATTTATTTTCCTGAACATAAGCATCTAATGCCTCTAATAGGTCATTTTCAAGGGATACTCCAAAACGGGCTACTGACATCGTGTTACGTTTTAATTGAATAGTGCTACAAAAATACGAATAATTTTCAATAAAAATAGAAGTATGAATTTACTTTTTTATATATAAAGCATTATTTTCTGTAAATACATTGATTTTAAAAACATTAAAAAATCATCTATTAATAATTTTGCATATTTGTTTTTTTGAGATTTACTATTTGTCTTTTTTACCGACTTTTTAATAACAATTTGTGCTGTAAATAGACAATTTTGTTGTAATTTTGCGCCTTCAAATTATAAACACAATCCGAAATGAATAAAATTGTCAGTAAAGAGTATTTCTCTGCCAATGTAATTAAATTTGAAGTGGAAGCCCCACTTATTGCTAAATCGAGAAAAGCCGGTCACTTTGTAATGGTTAAAGTAGGTCTGAAAGGCGAACGTATTCCGTTGACTATTGCCGATGCAGACTTACAGAAAGGCACAATAACACTGGTTGTACAGCGAATGGGAGTTTCTTCTACAAAGTTATGTGCATTGGAAGCCGGTGATTATATTACTGATATGGTTGGGCCGCTTGGAAAAGCAACGCATATTGAGAATTTTGGAACTGTAGTTTGTGCATGTGGTGGTGTGGGAACTGCTCCAATGATGCCAATTGTAGCAGCGTTGAAGAAAGCAGGAAACCGTGTAATTACCGTTATTGCTGCCCGTACCAAAGATTTGATAATTCTGGAGGAGCAAATGCGTGAGAATTCTGACGAAGTAATTGTAATGACAGATGATGGTTCCTATGGAAATAAAGGCTTGGTGACAAATGGAGTTGAGTCGGTAATTAATCGCGAAAAAGTAGATTTGTGCGTTACAATTGGACCAGCAATTATGATGAAATTTGTTAGTCTGCTAACTAAAAAATATGAAGTGCCAACGCTTGCTTCGTTGAACACAATTATGGTGGACGGAACGGGTATGTGTGGTGCCTGCCGTGTGAGTATTGGTGGAAAAACCAAGTTTGTTTGTGTTGACGGACCTGAGTTTGATGCTCATTTGGTTGATTTTGATGAAATGTTGATGCGATTGGGAGGATACAGGGACATTGAACGCGAAGAGATGAAAGAATTTGAAAATTTGAAAATGTGAGAATTTGAAGAATTTGAAGAATTTGAAGATTTGAAAATAAAAAAATACAATTATGCCAATTAGGTAGTTTTTTTTTACGACTACCAACAACTTATAAAATACATTTTTACATGAATATAGCCGAAGAAAGAGCCCAACAATGGCGTGCTGATTTACGTGGAGCCATGAAAGCGAAAGAACGTACCGATATACCTCGAGTTCACATGCCAGAATTGGATGCTGAATACCGCAGTCATAGCCGGTTGGAAGAAGTAAACCTTGGTCTTACGCCCGAGCAAGCCATACAAGAAGCACGTCGCTGTCTCGACTGTGCCAACCCAACTTGCATGGAAGGTTGTCCGGTGGGAATTTATATTCCAAAGTTTGTAAAACATATTGAAAATGGTGAGTTCCTTGAAGCTGCTAAAACGTTGAAAGAAACTTCAGCGCTTCCGGCTGTTTGTGGACGTGTTTGCCCTCAGGAAAAGCAATGTGAAGAACGTTGTATTCATCTGAAAATGAAGAAAGAATCGGTTGCCATTGGTCATCTTGAACGTTTTGCTGCCGACTATGAGCGTGAAAGTGGTAATATTTCGGTACCAGTTGTGGCCGAAGCAAATAATATTAAAGTTGCTGCTGTTGGTTCGGGTCCTGCTGGATTGGCTTTTGCTGGTGATATGGCCAAGTTGGGTTATGAAGTGGTTGTATTTGAAGCGTTGCACGAAATTGGTGGTGTTTTGAAATATGGAATTCCTGAATTCCGTTTACCAAACGAAATAGTAGATGTTGAAATTCAAAATCTTCAATCGATGGGCGTGCATTTTGTGACGAACTGCGTTGTTGGTAAAACAATTTCTATCAAAGATTTGGAAGATGATGGTTTTAAAGGCATATTTGTTGCCAGTGGTGCCGGATTACCAAGATTCATGAATATTAAAGGTGAAAATCTGGTTGGCGTAATGTCTTCCAACGAATATCTAACCCGTGTCAACCTTATGGATGCAGCTAGTCCTGACTCCGATACACCGGTATTTAAAGGTAAAAAAGTAGCCATTATCGGAGGTGGAAATACCGCTATGGACTCAGTTCGTACAGCGCGCCGCTTAGGTGCTGAACGTGCCATGATAGTGTATCGTCGTTCTGAACAGGAAATGCCGGCTCGATTGGAAGAAGTAAAACATGCAAAAGAAGAAGGAATTGAATTCTGGACTTTGCATAATCCAATTGAATATATTGGTAACGACCAAGGGCGAGTTACACACATGTTACTACAGGTAATGGAACTTGGTGCTCCTGACGAATCGGGACGTCGCTCTCCAATTGAAGTAGTTGGAAAAACTGAATTGGTTGAAGTTGATGAAGTGGTAGTTAGTGTTGGTGTTTCGCCAAATCCACTTATTCCACAGTCGGTTGAAGGATTGGAAGTTACCAAATGGGGAACTGTAGTAGTAAATAATGACACTATGCAATCGGCAGTTCCAATCATATTTGCCGGTGGCGACATTGTTCGTGGTGGCGCAACAGTTATTTTAGCTATGGGCGATGGTCGTCGTGCTGCAAAAGCAATGGATGAATGGATTCAGAAGTGAGCTTTTAC
>JBMOHG010000114.1:0-8655 GCA_049317965.1 Paludibacter sp. | reverse complement strand
TTGTTGCCCTGTGCGCTGTGGCATACTGTTAGTAATTTTTCCATTTTTTAATATGCTTTTTTTTCGATTTCAATTAGTTCTTTTGCTGTTATTCCATCTTTGGCAGCTTCTCTAAAATCAGTTTCTGTTAGAACTGATACAATAGGCATGTCTTCAAACATGCCTATTGTAACTTTTACGCAATTATCCATTTTATAATGAATATCTATTTGTTAGAACTTCCATCAGTGCAAAGTTTTGCGGTATCAGGTTCGGGATGTCCGTTTTGCCTGGTTTGTAGAGTTCCGTTGCAATGTTGTAAATATCCCAAAGCGAAAAAACGGTGCTCTCCTGCGCTTTCTCCAAATAATCTTCTGTAAATTCGGATATTTGGGCTTGTGTCAATGGGTACGTTTTTACTTCGCTTCTTAGTCCTGCGATGTCGCTGTCGTGTGCTACTCTTAGCGATGTCAAAAGTCCAATCAATTGAAAAACGTCATTTTGTGTGCAGTTGATTTCTTTCATCTTAGAAAGTATGCGCAAATCTGTTTCTCTGTAATCGAAAAAGTTAGACATCCAATCTCCCACACTTTCAAAAAGCTGTTCATCTGATACCTTATCAGTTCCGTAATTCGCTGCGATGCGCTCCTTATTCAAAATACATTGATTGTGACAAATGCGAACGCATGGACCAAAAGCAATTTGTATTCCGTCCTGATGGTAGGCGATGACGATGTTACTAGTCATTTCGGGCGTTTCTTGGTCGTGTATTCTGATTGTTGTATAAACACGTCTAAGGATGTGCGCTTGGGCTGCGTTCGCTCCGTGTATGGCTTCCACTTGTGGCAAGATAACAACACCCGGATTTTGTCTGCTCCGGTTCTGGGCTGCAAAAATTTCTTCTACTTCGTAATTCAAGCCGGAATTTTTGCAAATATCCATTACCCGGTTAATCACTTCGTAATGATAAACGCCTCGTAATGGGTTGCCGTAAATATCATTTTCTTTGTGTGTGGCTTTCAGCGTGTCGAGGTCTAAGACTTCGATATTGTTGTTTTGGAAATCAAATTTTGTGTTCATGGTTTATTTGTTGTTTTCAGTGTTATAAACTTGTAAATCGGAAAAAAGTGCTACCATTGGGAAAAATTTAATTTCTTTTTCTTCTCCGTTCTCGGTGATGGTTTTGGCGGTTTGTCTTCCCCATAAATAAAGGGCTTTCGCTCCTTTCTTAACGTGCATTCCTGCCCTTTCCCATTGTTCAAAGGTTTTTAACTCTGCGTGTCCTTGCTCGTTGTAAAGGGTTTTTAATCCCTCGTTTACACTGGCGATGTTTCCGCTGTTTTTTAACTCCAAAAAATTCTTTGAAATTTCTTTCAATTCCATGCGCTTGGCTTGGTTGTTCGATGTATTTGTCATACTTTTGTTGTGATTTAAAAAATTGATTATTAATAATTGATTTTTGAGCCGTTCACAGCGTCCCACTGTGAACGGTTCTTTTTTTTGTTACTTATGCGATTTCTCGCATTTCCTTTTCAACGTTGGCGATGGCTTCCGAAAATTCAGCTTTCCAAAATTCTATCAGCTTGCCGATGGTTTTGGGGCTGTTACTTTCAAAAACTTCTCCGTGTGCATCTCTTACAATTGCTGCCGATGTATCTCCATCGTGAGAGATAGCAAAATTTTCTACCTTTCTGCGTTTTTCGGTCAACGTGTCCCATTTTACTGTCAAGCGGTTTAAAACTTCGCTTTTGCGCTTGATGTCCTCGATGCTCTGTATTGGTTTGACTTCGATGATGGGTGCTGGTGCTGGTGTTGGTTCGATGATGGCTGCCGTTGCTGTTACTTCTTCGGCTGCCCTGCGTGCTGCTTCCGATGGCAAAATTCGCTCCCCACTGTTATACTCTGCGTTTACTTTTTCAATCACATCGTAAATACTAACCGTTTCTTTTTCTTCGGCTTCGGGTGCTGCTTCCTCTGCGGTTGCTTCGGGTGCTGTGGCTTCTGCTGTTTCCGTTGTTGCTTCGGGTGCTGTTACTTCTTCGGTGATGGCTTCGCTCGTTACTTCTTCGGCTGTAGCTTTGAAATTAATCACTTTAGCGGTTTTTTCGGTCGCTGTTTTGTCTAAAATTGTCATTGTTGGGATGACCTCTTGCGCTTTGTGCGCTGTTGCTGCATTACTTTTCATTTTTGTATGAATTAAATTGTTAATAATATGCGTGAAGAAAAAACCCTTTCCCCCTTTCGCTCTGCTAAATTACTCAAAATAAATGACATGCGCAAATATAACTAGCTTTATTTCAACACATTACATTCATTTTTCAAGCTCTATTACATTTTCAAACTAAGAAACTGTACTAAAATGCCGAATATCGAACGAAAAAAACTTTTTAATCATTTCAATTCAAAAATTGAAAAATCATCTCACTAAAGCGATTACAATACATCAGTATTTATGTAATCATTAAAAATGGTTAATAATTTTCAATGCTTTATGTTTGTTTTACGAATTAATTTTGTAAGTAGTTGATATACAAAAACAAATGGAAATAAAATATAAAATTCAATTTTCCAAAAATGGAAGAATATTTTACATTCAAATGATTAATAAATAGACAAATAACATAGATATTACACAGAATCTCAAGTGATTTCCTGTATTTTTCCGCTCGTTTACATGTTAAGTATTTTATATATAGTAGAATACGTTTTCAGAGGGCTAGTTTTTAGCCCGATAACTGTCGAAAGACCCCGCCCCGCACTGCTTTAAAATTCTGATTACATTAAGCATTTTCGCCTTATATGTAAACGACATTTTTATGTAATTAACAAATGAAGCTTCAACTTTAATAGATTCGATGTAAGCGATTTGATTTTGTAATGAGGAAATGTAATCCTTTGCGTTTGTTTGTGGGTGTATGAGATGCAGTGTAATCAATGGAGCTATTTTTTAGCATTACAACTGAAAAAATAAAAAACGGGCGGTAAAAATGCCATTAGTGACAAAAAATTTGGTACCCAAAATTCTTTGTTCTAATGACCATTGAAGTTTCAAAATAAGGCTTTGGGCTATTATCAACTGTATTTACAGCTTTTGTAATTACATTTTATCTTCATAATCCTGAATTTTATTTACTTTTTCTGTAAATGTATTTCAGGATTATATCATTTAAAAATCCTTTTAAAATTCTCCGAATTATTAACCCCACCTCACCTCACTTCCTATAGGAGATGGGGTGAGGTGGGGTGATTAAAGAAGCATATTTTGTCTATCTCCTCTTCGAGTTTATACCTGTAGTTAGTATTATAATGTAATATCCGGAAAGTAGTTTACATTTTTTGTCGTCAGGAAATGTTGTTTGCTGTTTTCTTCATACTCCTTTTTTTCTTCATACTCCTGAATTTTATTTACTTTTTCTGTAAATGTATTTCAGGAGTAGATCTTTTAAAACTCTCGAATTATTAACCCCACCTCACCTCACTTCCTATAGGAGATGGGGTGAGGTGGGGTGATTAAATAAGTATATTTTGTCAATTCATCTTCGAGTTTATGCCTGTAGTTAGTATTGCAATGTAACATCGGGAAAATTGTTTACAGTTTTTGTCAACCGGAAAGTTTGTTGTTCTTGTTATTTCACTTCTGATTTTTTATACATTCTGAATTTTATTCCTGAATTTTAATTGTTTTTTTTGTAAATGTATTTCAGGACTATACACCTTCGATTTCTCTAATTATTAACCCCACCTCACCTCACTTTATATAAGAAGTGAGGTGGGGTGGGGTGATTATTATGGCATATCATCTACTTCCTCTTCGAATTTAAGCCTGTAGTTAGCATTGCTGTCTTTGGTCAAAATATCTGCCTCTAATCCTTTTTTAATTCTATTTTCGGCAGCAGTATCCTTAATGATCAATCGTCTTTTCACCTCTTCCTTAAGCTTTGAATAAGTCATCTTATCAACAGAAAAGAAAATTGCTTCATACAATATTCTATTGTTGTCGTCGGGCGTTGGTGTGTAATCACACCCTACCGGTAAACCACCAGCGTCAATACGGAAACTGAACTTCTTGAATTCCAGGTTTCTGCAGAATTGCGGCGATACAGTTGTAATCTCGTCCGACTTGGTAACAAGTAACACGCATTCTGCCTTTCGTTGCAATTCACTGCCAACATGTCCACGCATTTTCTCACTATTGGGATTGGTATGTACCACCGAGCATATATGACAATGGTATTCAGAACTAATACGCATTAGGTCAGCAACACGTTCAGTACTTTCTTCCAGAGAATTAGTGTCACGAAGCAAATCGGCAAATCCGTCAAGAATTACTAACTTCGGGCTGAATTCCTTAATTGCCTGTTCCATAGTTTTTAATCGTTCAATAGCTGACAATTCGCGTAATGAAAGTACATGTAACTCACTGTCGTGGTTATCATCATAATTCCAGTGAAGAATTCTAAAAATACGCCTGACAACTGTCAGAACATGTGGTTTGCTTTGTTCAGTGTCTATCACTAAAATGCTACCATTGTTTGAACTTGACAATCCCATGTAACCGTTTTCGGACAAATAGGCGCCAATAAGTCCACTCACCAGAAAGGTCTTTCTGCTTTTTGGTTGTCCGGTAATTACACTAATGTCGCCAATAGAAAACATACGCGTTTCGCCTTGAGAAATAACCGCTTCATTCATAGGTATAATATCATTTGCATGAACAAAAAATTTAGACAAATCACTTTGTTTGGGTTGAAAATTATAGGTATCTTCCATTACATTAAATCATTAATGAATAGATTTATTGGCTCAACTTTAGCTCCCATTCCGTCCATATTATCAATAAAGATATCCATAGCTCCGAATGTTCCGAAAGCAAGGTTGGCTCTTTTGTTGACAACTCCAATAATAGGTCGATTTGTATAATTTTCCTCAATAGGCTGATACATTAATAATCCGTTGCAACGATACTTCAATGCTGTATCCATGGCAAGTATCGCATAGTTGCAAAACTCAGAATGAAAAATGTTTGTGCTTTTCAATACAATTGGTAAAATTTCATTCTCCAGAAAAAGAATTTCTTTTTGAATTTGTTGATAAGCAAATTCAGTCTTAACAGATAGCAGAAACTTTTTCTTGTTCTCAATCATCTTGCGTAATGCAAGGACTTCGTGGCTGTCGTGGAATATCATAAGGCACGGAGTTTTAGAAGTAACCAATAGAATGAATTTTGAGATTGTTTATAGTTCGCTTCCATATTATTTTCTCCACCGATTATTTAGTTCAATTTCTTTATCCTCAATATATTCTTCAGTTGTCTGTACTCTGTTGGATAATAACCAACTTAGAATTTCATCTCGTTTAAAGATGACTTTTGCATTTTTCTTGTAAAAAGGAATTTTCTTTTCGCAAATCATTTTATTAATGGTATTCACAGCATATCCTGTTAATTCGCTACAAATGATTTTGCCAAAAGTATTTGGAAAGCCATTTTCTTTTTGCTGTGATAGAAGTTGCTGATCAGGTAAAGGTTTAATCATTACACATAAAAGTTCCTTGAATTGACCAATAGTTAAGGCTGCCAAAGGGGTTTCGTTTGTTGGTTGAAATTTTGTTTCCATTACATTTTTTGAATTAAAAATTTTGAACTCACAGTAGCCGGCCGGAATACTGCTTGTTTCAGGCTGCAAAATTGGGCATAAAAAAACCCCAACTTGAAGTAAGTCGGAGTATGTTGCAGTAAGTCGCAGTAAGTCGCAGTAAAAAAATAATATTTTCTTATATTTAGAGGTATTTCGTAAATTCTTCAAAATCTTTTTCCGCCTCAATTGTGTTTAATTCATTAGATTTTAGAAAATTAATCACTGTGTTAAATATCTTGATTTTAGCCAACTTTGATCTATTTGTTTCTGAAGAATTTCCATAAATCCGATATTCCTTATTAAGATTTTTATTGTATTTCTCAACTAGATTCTTTGAATTTCCAATAATTTTAAAATTGTCCAAAATAGAATTTGCATTTTTACTATTTATACTTTTTCCAGTATAGAAAAATATTAGCGCAATGTGTGAATTATTATATTTGAACCCTGAAAGATCAATTTCTTTTTTATTAATTTCATCACCTTTAATTGACTCACTTTTCTTAATATAAGGCGTTATTTCATCAATAAATCTTTTTTCATCCTCAAACCATTTCTCAATCATAACTCTGAATTTTTCCTGATCACTGTTTGAATCAATATTATAGCCAAATTTTAATTCAAGCTTGCGATTATTAATTACCAATTCCACTTTGAGTTTATTTGTATCGGTAATTAGACCATTTTCATATAGTACAACTCCATTAATCTTTGTAAGAAGTTCATTTGTAATATTCAACAGAAAAACTATTAAGCTGTCATTATTATGTATACTTACCTCCAACGCACCTGAGTATTTATTTCTAACAAACCCACCGTCAAAAACTGGAACTCCCCCTGAAAAATACTCTTTGAGTTCTCCAAAATAGCTATTCAAGTCGAATGGGAAAATATTTAGCCATTTTTGATATACATCATATAGTAAATTTAAATCAGTTTGATTTTCAAGTTCAAGATAACCAGCAAAATACTCTTTTAATTTAATTTTCTTTTCCTCAGGCATATCTACAAATAAGTTTAAATAAACTATCATATTCCTAATAAAATCTTCATAAAAAACTCCCATACCAAAACCATATGGAAATCTCCCAAAACTATCTATTACGAAATCAATATATTGGGTGATTTCATTGAACCAATCTTCAGAATTAAGATTATTATCAATATGCTGCAATGAGTAAATGACTTTTTTTGCAGTCATTTCAGGTGTTTTAATGAAATCATTCAAATTAAAATCGGGAAGTTCGACAAGTTTTGAATGATATTGATTCCAGTATGGAAATCCAGGCGATTCACTATTCCCATCAAATAATTTCCTTAATCTAATAGTTAAATCGCTAAGACATTCAAGGGTTTCTTCAGAAGTATTAAAGTCAGACTTGCCTTTAGTTGGCTCAATTTCAAAAGGTAAAATATAAAAATTCGCATCATATTTAATTATTCTTGTATTAAACTCTTCAGGAACTCCATTACTAAGCTGCATTTTATACTGTTTATTATTCATAAGGTTTTGTTGATTATATTATAATACTTTTACTGCTTCGTCGATAATACTACTTTCAAAACTATCCAAATAAGTGTTTGTAGTTACGAGGTCTTTGTGACCAAGTATTTGACTTATAACTTCTCTGGGTACATCTTTACCTTGTAAAACCATAGACATAGAATGCCTTGAAACATAACTAGTGATATGTATGTCGTTTATTTCAAGCTCTTTTGCTAGTTCAATAAGATATTTATCAAACTTCTTTAATCTGCCTTGTATATGATTGTATAATTCTCTACCAGAATAACCTTCAATTGTAACAATAGGTAAAATATAATTTTCTACTGGTTTCATTATATTGCAAAGATCTAAAATAATAGCATTGAGTTCATCAGTTAACTTTATTTTCATAGATGTTGACTTCTTGCTGTTTTTGGTTTTTTGACGTTTAAAAACAAGATATTGTCCATTCTCAAATCTCTTAATATTATCAGAAGTTAACCGCGCCATATCAGTAAAACTCATTCCGTATGTAAAGTAAGAAAATAAAAACAATTTTCTAGCATATTCATTTTCCCATTTAGTGGAAGGAGTTGTTTTTATTTTTAACAAGTACGCAGATGGCAGGTATCTTTTATCTGTTTCCTCCTCTAAGGCTGCTACAACAAAACCTCCCATACCAAATGGATACGTAGTTTGACTGGCTTCTTTGTCTTGAATTGCTCTATTAAGTACAGCTCTTAAATCTCTAAAATATCCTTTACGGGTATTGCCAGAACAGCCTTTCCTTTGTATTGATCTGACTTTACCAGATTTTAGAACCATAGTAGTTACTCTAGGTGTCTGCATAAATACATCAAATGCTTTCACATAAGCCAAATCAATTTCGGAAAAAATTCTATCATTAATTTTCTTATCGAATAGACCAAGCATGTGTAATGTGCTTTCGTAACGAAGTGCATTTCCTGTATGGTCAGTATCATGCAATGTTTTAATAAGGGTTTCAAAATATGATTTTACTTTCCCCTTTTTACCTCTATGTAAAAATGCAGCTTCAAACTGCGACAAAGTCCAATCAATTTTATTCTTGTCAAATTCTTGAATTATCTCTTTGGCCTTAATTTCTTGTCTACTAAGAAAATCGTTAATCTCTATACAATTTTTGTGTACAGTAATAGATTTATCATTAGATTCCTTTTTAGTCTGTTTTGTATGCAAACGTCCTATAGATTCACTCCATTGATTAGAAAGTACGTTTTCATTCAACCCTATGTGTTTTTCTTGGCTATTTTTTGATATTCTTATACGTAAGGGATATAAGCCATCTTTGTTTACATTGTTTTTTCCAATGATTATTGTTATCTTTGCCATAACTGAATAAATTAAATAGTAAGACTTTTAGTAAGACTTTAGTAAGACTTTTATTCTAGAACAATACTAATTTATCCAATAATTGTAATTATAGGACATTGATTAATAATGACAAAGGTAATACAATACAACTAGTTACAACTATCTATTATGCTAAAACAATACCTCTGGGGGACCAGTGGT
>JBMOHG010000113.1:0-8777 GCA_049317965.1 Paludibacter sp. | reverse complement strand
TATAGAATTTCGGGTGAAATTGCTTATCGTAAAGGTGATTATGCTCAAGCCATTAATCATTTGAAAAGTTACGAAAAACTATTCCCTAAAGTGCTTCGTAACGATATGTATTTATTGGGATTGTCCTATTTTCAGATAAAAGATTATAAAAATACAATTCAATATTTGTCGAAAGTCACTGGAGATAAAGACGAAATGACTGAAAATGCCTATTTGCATTTGGGAAATTCGTATGTAAAACTGAATGACATTAACAATGCACGGCTGGCTTATGAAGCTGCATTGCGAACAAACTTCAACAAAACTGTACGCGAAGAATCGCTTTACAATTACGCGCTATCATGCTATCAATCAACTTCAGCCTTTGGCGAATCGATAAAAGCTTTTGAACAATTATTGTCGGAATTTCCCGAATCAAAATACACCGATGAGTCTTATGATTATCTTACTTCGGTGTACATGACTACCAGAAATTTTGAAGCTGCATACGAATCCATTCTTAAGATCAAAAAACCAAATGCTAAGTTATTGGAAACAAAACAGTATTTATTATATCAAATTGGTACAGAGGCCTTCACATTGAATAAGCCCGACAAAGCAATTGAGTATTTCTCACTATCGCTCGAAAATTCCACAACCGGTAAATATTCTGCCGAAAGTTTGTTTTGGCGTGCCGAAAGTTATTTCCGCACCAATCAACCGGAGCTTAGTATTAAAGATTTAAAGGCATTTTTCATAAATCCTTATGCTAAAGCAAGTGCAAATCGTATTACGGCCAATTATTCATTGGCTTATGGTTATTTTTCACAAAAAAATTATGCCGAAGCACTGAAATGGTTTTTGAGGTATGTCGATTCAGAAACGACGCCAAATGTCAACACTTTTGCAGATGCGTTGAATCGAATTGGCGATTGTTATTTCTATGCACGTAATTTTGCTAAAGCAGAAAACTATTACAACAAAGCAGCTGATGCAAGTCCAAATACCGGCGATTATGCTATGTTTCAAGCGGCTTATGTTATTGGACTGCAGAAAAATTATACCGGTAAAATTGCAAAATTGGAAAAATTGATTAGCTCCTATCCCAAATCGGAACATTATGATGATGCGCTTTACGAAATGGGACGTGCCTATTTGATGTTGGAAAACAATACGAAAGCAATTTCAACTTATCAGCGTTTACTCAATGCTCAGCCTAATAGTTTGTTGGCTCGAAAAGCAGCACTCGAAATTGGAATGATTTATTTTAATGGAAACGAATACGAACCAGCCATAACAGCCTACAAAAAAGTAATTTCCCGTTATCCGGGCAGCGAGGAATCATTTACGGCTCTCGAAAGTTTAGAAACCGTCTATATCGAAATAAACGATGTGCCGTCATATTTAGCCTATACCAAAACATTGGGACGCACCATCAGAACTGCAACCGCTACCCGCGAGGATTCTATTTCGTATGTTGCTGCCGAAAAACAATATATGAACGGAAAATATGCTCAGGCTATCAGTGGATTAAGAGCTTATCTGAATAAATTTTGTTCCGGAGGCCGGTATTGCACAGCTTCACAGTATTATTTAGCCGACAGTTATTATCGTACCAATGATAAAGAAAATGCCCTGACAGCCTATCAAACCTTGCTTAATATCAATGGAAGTCAGTATGGCGAAGAAGCTACTTTGCGTTGTGCCGAAATGACTTATGATAAAAAAGATTATTCTGCCGCATTGAATTACTTTAAACAACTTCAAAATCTGGCTCAAACTACCGAAAACCGTAATGTTGGCCGATTGGGCGTTCTGCGTTGTAGTTATTACCTCAACGACCATCAAACGACCATTAATATTGTAAATGAAATTATGGCCGATGCCAGGTCGAATGATGACTTAAAATCGGAAGCACGCTACAATCGAGCAAAAGCTTATCTGGCTTTGGGACAGAAAGATCAGGCTGTTGCCGACCTTAAAGTAAGTGCTACTGATACACGCACATCGGTAGGTGCCGAATCGAAATATTTGTTGGCCAACGTATATTTTGAACAGGACAAACTGACTGATGCCGAAAATGAAGTACTCGAATTTTCGAAAAAGAATACACCACATCAATTTTGGTTGGCTCGCAGTTTTGTTTTGTTATCCGATATTTATATTAAGCAAAACAATGATTTTCAGGCAAAACAATACTTGCTTAGCTTGCAGAAAAATTATACAGTGAACGATGAAATTCAAACGATGATAGCCGACAGATTGAATAAAATTGCTGAGCGAGCAAAGAACAAAATTATTAATTGATAAGTAGTTACTAGTAAATAGTTACGAGTTACAAGTAAGATTATCTGACTATTGCTTACGAAAAAACTAACAATAACTATTATTGAATACTTAGATCAAAATTTACAGATGATAATTTTAAAATGCAATTACAATAGAAATTTTATGAAAACATTAAAATATATAATGCCGGTTTTTTCTCTTATTTTTTGTATCAACGCTACTTTATGGGCAGAAGATTCGATAATTAACAGAAATGTGACAGTTGAACGCGAATACAAACCGTTGATAAAAGATGCCGGAAAAATAAATTCCATTCCCAAAGCATTGGAACCAATTGTCGAAAAAACTGCACCCAAATTTTCTGATTTTAATTTGCCTCTCAATGCCGATTTTAATATTCACACCTTGGGTGCTGCGGAATTGCAAAGAGAAAAACGCCCCGACTTTAAAGGTGGTTTTGCGCGCTTGGGTTTCGGAAATTACTTTAATTCCTTAGCCGATTTTGCTTACCCAATAATCAAAAAACCTGATCTGCGATTGGATGTTTCATTGAATCATTTGGCGACTTTTGGAAAAAAAGCACATTCGCTTACCCGTGGAGCCTTTTCTTTAGACAAAGATTTCAAAAACCTAAATTTATATACTGGTTTGGGTGGCGGACATGAGTATTTTAATTATTATGGAAATAATTTTAATGCTAACAATCAAGTTATCAATTTGGACTCACTGGCTGCAATTTCAAACTTTGGAGTCGAAACATATAATAAGCCATCAATTTCTGGCAGTCAAACTATTAGTTTAGACTCACTTGCAGCTGCTCCGCTGAATAATTATTTTTGGAGATTCAATGCTTTTGCCGGTGTTCGTTCATTACCTTTAGCCAAAGGAATGCAATATCAAATGGAATTGAATTATAACTTATTAAGTCCCGGAATTGGAATTACAGAACATCAATTTGTTACCAAAGGTGGAATTAGTTCCAAATTAAAAAACAACAGAGTCGGAATTGATTTCAGAATGGATAACCTGATGTATCGTTCTGATAGCCTGAATAATGGATATTCAAATGTAACTTTTAATCCATATTATAATATTCAAAAACAAAATTTAAACATAAGGATTGGTGTTAAATCAAGTTTCTCATTTACCAAAGATACTGTTTTAATCAATCCAACAGCCGATATTACAGCCGAATGGAAAGTTATTCCAAAGTATTTTTCAATTTATGGTGGACTTACCGGCAGTTATGATGTGAACACGATGAATAAAATTTTCACCGAAAATCGGTACGTTAATTCTTATGTTCAGGTCGAAAATACTTACACACCTTTCAATGTTTACACCGGAATAAAAGTGAAACCAATCTATAATTTGCTGGTTGATGCCTATCTCGATTATAAATACTTTAAGAATCAATACTTTTTTGTAAATGAACAATATAGCTCAGGTTCAGCCATTATTCCATTAGAAAATCTGCTGTTGTATACGAACCGTTTTAATGTGATTTATGATACTGCTTCACAGCTAAAAATTGGTATGCGTGCCAACTATAATATCCGAAACCGGGTAAATGTGGAATTGAAAGCAGCTATAAACGACTGGAATTTATTGACGGAACAATACGCATGGAATATGCCGGAATGGGAAGCCAGTTTGAATACCGATGTACATATAAATCGCGAATTAAGTTTTTCGCTCAACACGTTTCTCGAAGGACCACGCTATGCTAAAATCGGAACTACTGCCATTAGAATGCGACCCATTGTTGATATAAATATCAGTGCCAGCTATTTATTTAATAATTGGTTGAGTGGCTTTTTGAAAGTTAATAACCTTATCAACAATACCTATCAACATTACTATGGCTATCAGGTACAAGGTTTTAATGTGTTGATTGGAGGTGCAGTTTCGTTTTAGAATATCATAGAATTACATAATTCAAAAAGAAAATCTGTCAGAATTAAAATTCTGACGGGTTTTCTTTTTTGCACACAATCATCAAAGTAAGGCTTTGAGAAAAATTCTTAAAGAGTAAGCTTATTCAACTTACCTTTAAGAGCTTTTTCGGAGGTATTTTTACTACCGCTGCATTGATAGCCTGACTTGGAGTCAGACTATCAGTTGAACCGAATTATTTACCTGATTTTCGGCGATTATCGTCACGACAAAGTAATTGGCAATTATTAGCGCTCGTTTTGCCGCCTTCGTGCCAAGGAGTTGCATGGTCGGCTTCCATTTCATGTAATTCAAACTCAACACCACATTTTACGCAAATTCCTTTTTGACGTTCAAAAGCTTCCCGTTTTTGATTGTCGCTAAAAGCTCGAATATTTAGATGTCTTTCCTTTCCCGTTAGTAAATACTCATAAATGCCTTTTTTGTTTGTAACATCTTCGTCTTGCATCAATATGGTGATTTCTAATTCAAGTTTCTTTGAATCAAACTTCTGATTTTTAAACTCGTTGAACAGAAAACCCCATTGAATTCCTTTCATTTCTTTGCGATATTTTGGGAATGTGGCTTTTACCCAATTAATAACACTCTGAAAGTAAAGCCATAGTTCATTGGCATTTGGTTCGTGCTGGTTTTTAGACATGTAATTTTTTATACCCTCGTCCGAATTATCGTTCGAAATCCATTTGATGGCAGTTTCTAAGTATTCTTGTCTATTTGCTGAACCACTTAAATATTCATCACCAATTTTTGGGCGGCTACTTTTTGAAAAAAAGCGTTTAGCATCCGATACCCACGAACCAGAATAAACAGCATTTCGTAATTCTTGCTTTGTAAGTTCAGCCCCGGCAATGTTGATGGTTTCGAACCATTCCAATTTTTCACTCGGTTCGCCGGTGCAAAAATAAACCATTAATTTATAGTCAAGAATTTGCTTTTGTTTATCTGCTTGAAGGCTATGAAAATACATTCCGTTTAATGAAAAATCTCCTCCCACATATTGACAAATGGAAATAGTACGCTGCTGACCGTCAATCACTTCAAAACCTCCATCTTCACGAACCGCCCAATACATTACGTTTAGTGGAAAATCCTTTGTCAAGGTTTCAATTACCGCATTGCGTTGTTTTTCGGCATATACAAATTCCCGTTGAAAAGGCGGACGAATATCCAACTTGCCACCATAACCTACTACGCCATTTTCATTGTTATCTATATAACCATCAAATAGTTGACTGACTTGAATTTCTTTGAGTACGATTTTCATAGCTTTTTGTTTTTAATTACAATTCTCACATAACAAGGATTTCCATTTACTTGTGCTAAATACTTTCCCCTAGTTTCATCTGTTGGACCATCTAAAATACTATACCTATTTAATCCGTCTATAATCTCAAATTGTTCTGGGCTATATTTATCTAAGAATGTAATCGGTACTCCCATTGCACCTTTGTAATCAACAGGGATTTCTTTTGTCACATCAACGTTGATAGCATCGTAATTATCATAAGTAGGATATGCTTCAGAAATATAATTTTTGAAAAGAATTAGATCTTCGTGTCGTTTAATTATTTCCAAGTTGGTAAACCAGTGAACCCCAGAAACACGAATCATACCTTCACGGTGGTCACCTGCTGTGGCATAATCTTCATACTGTTTGTTGATAAAATGGCCTGCTCCACCTTTAAAACCATAACCTAACCAAATTTTATTCTCTTTTATCAATTTAAAAATCTCTTTGTATGTAATTGCATTTTGATGTCCTACAATTATAAACTTTTTTTCGTATTCTACTAATTGAGCAACATATTCTCTAAAAAGTGAAAATGGAGGATTAGTAACCACAATGTCGGCTTGTTTGAGAAGTTCGATACTCTCAGGACTGCGAAAATCGCCATCACTTTTCAGGTATTGAATGCCTATTTCTTCGGGGTCGGGCACTTTATTTCCATTCTTGTCTCCTGTGTATTCCAAATAAATAGCTTTTTCAGATTTCTGCTCGCTGAATAAGTCCATGTCTTGGCTTTTGTAACAAGTGGTAATCAATTTTTTTAAGCCTAAATGCTCAAAGTTGTAGGAGAAATAATGAAAGAAATTGCTTACGCGTGGGTCGTCGCAGTTACAAAACACCACTTTGTTTTTGAAATGATCTTTGTAGTGCCTTAGCTCATTTTCAATGTCAGAAAGTTGGGTGTAGAATTCATCCTTCTTTGCAGTACTTGCTTTACGTAAGTTTAAATTTAAAGATTGCTTTGCCATTTAGTAGTTTGAATTATATTCTGAACTACTGAACAGATAAGACTTTTGCCCACAAAAAAAGCGTGGACTAAGTCTTATCCGCACCCAAGCCCCTCGTAAAGGCCACACGTAAACGATAAGTCAAAAGCCCACGCCGGTTGGCGTGAGCATTTTGCTCATTGAATCTGTTTACGTGTTCGCTTTAAAGAAATTTACGAGGTTTCTGGGTGCACGAACAATAGCAGAATGCTATTTAATTAATATGTTGAAAATTCTTTATTCTATATGTTGTTTGTTTTTTTTGTTTGATTTGCAAATGTACGATTATCATTCGTTTTTGCAATGATAAATTAAAATTATATTTGTAAATTTCTACTCAATAAAATGAATGTTCTCTTCAATACTCAGAATCGGTTCATAGTTTATTATTCGATTTAGTTACTTTCAGTCAGAATTTTTGACATAGAGAATATAACGATGATACTGACAGATAGTGCGGATTTACAGTATATTATTCTTGTAAAATACAGTGCAGAAATAGCTGTTTTCCTGTTTTCCGCTTTGGGACACCCTAAAGAATTTTTACGATATTGTAAATTTCGGCTTGCTCTTCATCCATTTTCAAAAGATTTGATTTTGTATGTTTAGATTGCGGAAGCATATATGTTATTTGATACATATTATGAGTTAATTCAACGGATCTTTTGACTGATAGATTTGATTTGGCTTCTTTCAATAGTCTTTCTAACTCCTTGTAAATGCAATATGCTGTGAACGAAATACAAATATGTGCCTCTATTCGACTTTTTAGTCGATGATATATTGGACGTATTCGTAAATCTGTTTTTGACATTCTAAATGCACGTTCTATATTCCAAAGATTTTTATAATTCTCTATTACCTCATCGTTTGTCAGTTTGGTGTTCGTAATATAGCCTTTCAATCCATCCCATATTGCATCTGTATTGAATTTTTCATAATCTATTTGAATACTAATCTCACCTTCCATTTTCAAGTATTTGTTGTAACCCCGGTTGTTTATATTGGATTTGGTCAATTTACCTGCCTTAATTTGTTTTTCGAGCCTTTGTAGGCCTCTTTTACGATTGTGTTCGTCTTTGGATGCTCGTTTATTCGAAAACGCAACAATCAATCTTGTTGATTCTGACTTATTAATACAAATGGTTTGTCCATTGGAAAACTCGTATTCAAAGATTTGTTTCTTTATCTTATCGGGTTCGTTTTTTATTCTTGCTCCCAATATATATTCATATTGCTTGGTTTCTAAAGCTTTTATATTTTCGGTTGACAATAAGCCAGCATCTGCAACCACAATGGGTTTGTCCAATTTAAACTTGGCACTGATTTTTTCAAGAAACGGAATCAGGGTGTGTCCTTCAAATATATTTCCTTCATAAATATCATAACCAATGGCATAACCTCCAGTTCCAACCAGTAATCCAAGAAAAATCTGTGGATTACTGTGTTTTCCATCTTTACTAAAACCTGTTTTTCGTAAATCATCCTCATCTTCGGCTTCAAAATATAAGGTGGTCATATCGTAAAACACGACACTTATTTTACCCTGTAAAACCTTGAGTGTATGAGCATAAGAAATTTGCTCCACTTGTTCTTTAAGCTCTGTATTGAGCTTATCTAAAAAACGATAAACTGTATCAATATCAAGCGTTAGCCCCTGATAACGATATAAATAATCAACCGTTTTTAGCTTACTCAATGGATAAGCAATACGAGCGATTACTAAATGTCGAAAAAGCACTTGCTGTATTGAACCAAAACCAATCTTGTCGTACAATTTCCCGAAAATAAGCTCTGGACCAACAATACGAATGCTTGCATTACTTAGATTTGAAAATACCTGTTCAATTTGTAAATCATTTTCCCAAACAAACAACTCGGGCTGTTTGGATAAGCGATCTATCTCTTGTTTTCCTAAATAATTAAGTTTCGTAACTTCTTGTTCTGTTCGTCCACTACCAATTGTTTGCAAAACCTTGTATTTTCCTCGTAGTTTCTGAATTATTTGAACACTGACACTACCTGATTTATTCCTTTTTTCTCGTAAAAACATGGCTCCTGTAATTTGGGACACCCAAAATTACAAAATATATTTCATATCTTATTGATTATTTGATCGTTATAAATGTTAATAATTGTCATGCGGAAAACAGGAGATAGTGCGGATTTACAGTATATTATTCTTGTAAAATACAGTGCAGAAATAGCTGTTTTTTTTAAAGTTATCGAATTGTATTGAACCATCGGATAGAGTATTAAAAAACAAAACAGTTGCAAGG
>JBMOHG010000112.1:0-8782 GCA_049317965.1 Paludibacter sp. | reverse complement strand
ATATCGTTTTCGAGTGCAAAGGTACTAATATTTGGTAATCTATTGGCCACTTGTCGACAAATCGTGTCATAACTTTCAAATGTTGCTTCATTACTAATTTTACCTGCAACAGTGGTTACTAGGTTATTAAACCCTTCCAACGATTTTGTTGTTTGAGAAAAAAGGCGAATATTTTTTGTCATATCTACTTTGTATAAATCATCTTCATTCTCAATCACAATGGCTTTATTGTTGGTTTGTCCCATTAATCCGTTAACTTCGGCATGACCAATATGGCCAAAAATCACAATTTGTGTGTCGGGAGTTGGAATGGTTTCGTAAGCATTTTTTATGCGCGATTGAAGTTTCAAAACTACCGGACAGGAAGCATCTATAAGTGTAATATTGTTCTTTTTGGCTATTTCGTAAGTACTTGGTGGTTCGCCGTGTGCACGTAACAGCACTTTTACATCATGTAATTTTTCAAATTGCTCGTGATCTATGGTTATTAATCCCATTTTTTCAAGTCTATCCACTTCAAGACCATTGTGAACTATATCGCCTAAACAATACAATACTTCACCTTTTGCTAATTCTTCTTCAGCTTTTGTTATGGCTTTAACCACACCAAAGCAAAAGCCTGACTTTTGATCAATTTCAATTGTTGGAATCATATCTATTATTTCTTTATATTTACAGTTTACTAATTCTTTCAATAAACAATGATAAAGAACCAATAGTTTAGTAAAGAATTGAAATCTAACAAATACTAAGATTTAAAAAACTGCTGATTTTTACGCTGACCGGAGAAATGAACTGTAAATTTTCAACGTGTTTTTTCGGCAAACAATTTTCGTAATATCTGATTTTGTTCATTTGGTGAGAGGTTACTGTTGTCAATTTCTATTGCATCAACTGCCTTTCGCAAAGGACTTTCTGTTCGATTTTGATCTCTGTCATCGCGTTCTATTACGTTTGCCAGTACATCTTCAAAATTCACACTTTCACCTTTTGCAGCCATTTCGTCGGCACGTCTTTTGGCTCTGATTTCTGGCGATGCGGTTAGAAATATTTTTAATTCTGCTTTTGGAAAAACTACAGTACCAATATCGCGACCATCCATCACAATACCTTTGTTCAATCCCATAAGTTGCTGTTGTCGAACTAATTCGTGACGTACAAAACCCAAAGTGCTCACACGGCTGGCACCATTGGCCACAGCTAAAGTTCTTATTTCCGATTCAATATTTTTGCCATTCAGGTAGGTTTCGCTTATTCCAATTGAATTAGTTTTAAATTCGATGCGAATTGAAGCTATATGTTTTTCTAATTCATTTGCATTGATTTTTGTATCGTTCATCCATCCATTTTGGATACAATAAAGCGAAACAGCACGATACATTGCCCCGGTATCTACATATATATAACCAGTTTCGCGGGCTAATTCTTTTGCCATTGTACTTTTTCCACATGAGGAAAAACCATCAATCGCTACTATTATTTTTTTCATATTTTTTTCATTCAAATTACTTTTTCCATCATTTAACAAAAACCTTAAAGCCTGAACTCATTAAGTGCTGTAGTTATTGAAAATTGATTGGAATAATTACCCACCTGAAGTTGAGATCTGCTAAAACCTACGTGGAATTTGTAAATTTTAATACCACCACCAAAAGAGAATCCTGCAGCACTTTTAAAACCAGACATTCTCATTTCTTGCTGTCTACGGTGATTGTAAGAAGCTGTTAAATAAAAGTTTTTTGAAGGTACAAATTCTACAGCAATAATTGCATGTCGGAAAGCCATATCAATCATGCTGATTTCATTTGTAGTCGTGGTCGAGTTGAGTAATTCTGTGGCTTGATTGGTCGATCGAAATCTTAAATCAATTTGTTGGAGATTGACGAAAGTCAACGAAAATCGCAAAGGAGCGTGTGTGAATTTCTTGGAAAATCCCAATTGAATATCAAAAGGAAGTGGTTCAATATGTTGTCCATCCTCGTCGGTATAATAACCTTTAAACTGTGTACCCATATTCCGAAAAACCAAACCAGCAGAGAATAATTGTTTCGGATTGTTATAACTAACACCCGCGTCCATTGCCAAACCATAACTTGTATATCGTTCAAATACAGAATATACCGGTTTCAAAGTTGCTCCAATTGAAATTTTTTCAGTTATTGGTCGGGAGTAAATTAAACTAATGGCATAATCTTTTGCAGTGAATTCGCCTAAAATTTCATTTGTTTCGGTGGCTTCTTTGAATATACCGTAATCCACGTATTGAATACCGAATCCCAGATAATTATTGTTACCCAAATTCCGACCATAAATAGCTGATCCAAATTGTATATCGGCAAGATAGTTTGCCATATTCAGGCCTATATTATTATGAGTTTCGGCTGTTAATAAAGCTGGATTTTGAAATGCAAAGTTAATGTCATTGTCGCGCAACGATACATTTGTACTACCCATTGCTGCCAGACGCGATGAAGCTGGTAATCCCAGAAATTGATAAACGCCGGTTCCTGCCTGCGAAAAGACTAGAGAACAAGAGATTATGAAAAGTAATAATGAAATAATTCTGTTATTCATCAATAGTACGATTAGAAATTTTCGTGTAATTATCAGAAATCAAAAGCATTTTAAGCACAATTTCAAAAAAACAGCCAAAGATACAAAATTTTTGCCGTCCGTAAGAGTGATTTTTATTTTTTCTATTTCTCTAAACGTAGAAAAACGCTAAAATTGTATTTTAATAAAATTATATTTTGTTATACAGACTTTTAACCAATAGAAAAGAAACAAAAAATATTTTTCGTTTTCTTTAATCTACTAAAAAAATATATTACATTTGTACAATTGAAATTAATTATGAAAACAGAAATTTACGAAGAAAAAGCTGTACTTGTTGGTGTTATAACACAATTGCAGAAAGAAGAAAGGGCTCAGGAGTATATTAATGAGTTGGCATTTCTGTCGGAAACAGCAGGTGCATCGCCCGAAAAAATTTATTTACAAAGATTGGAATATCCTAATCCGAATACTTATGTTGGGCCGGGAAAACTGATTGAAATAAAACGTTTTGTGGATGAAAATGAAATTGGAGTGGTTATTTTCGACGATGAACTTTCACCAAAACAATTACGAAATATTGAAGCTGAATTAAAAGTTTTAATTCTGGACAGAACTAGTTTGATTCTGGATATTTTTGCCAAACGAGCACAAACTGCCAGTGCTAAAACACAGGTAGAACTAGCTCAATGTCAATATATGCTGCCTCGATTAACCAGACTCTGGACTCACCTGGAACGGCAACAAGGAGGAATTGGGATGCGTGGCCCCGGCGAAACTCAAATAGAAACTGACCGTAGAATTATCCTTACCAAAATTGCATTGCTGAAACAAAATCTGAAAGATATTGATCAACAAATGTCGACTCAACGAAAAAATCGTGGGAAAATGGTGCGTGTGGCATTGGTGGGTTATACCAATGTTGGCAAATCAACTTTGATGAATGTGTTGAGTAAATCGGATATTTTTGCTGAAAACAAGTTATTTGCTACGTTGGATACAACTGTACGCAAGGTTATTATTGATAACCTTCCTTTTTTACTTTCCGATACTGTAGGATTTATTCGCAAATTGCCTCACCATTTGGTTCAATCTTTCAAATCCACCCTTGACGAAGTGCGCGAAGCTGATTTATTGCTTCATGTAGTGGATGTTTCTCATGCAAACTTTGAAGAACAATTGGAAGTTGTAAACCAAACTTTGAAAGAACTTGACCCTCAGGAAAAGGAAATGATACTTATATTCAACAAGATAGATGCGTTTTCGTATACTCCTAAGGAAGAAGATGATTTAGCTCCAACAAAACGCGAAAATATCAGCTTAGATGAATTGAAAAAGACTTGGATGGGTAAAATGCACGATAATTGTATTTTTATTTCGGCAAAGGATAAACATAATATAGATGAATTAAAGACACTTTTGTACAATAAAATAAAGGCGATTCACGTTGAACGTTATCCCTATAACGATTTTCTATTTCAAAATTATTCTGACACAGAAGAATAACCCAAATTTACATAATAATTTCCGGATTGGGAATTGAAAAACATACATATTATGACTAATTATCGTAATCTGACAGAAAAAGAAATTGCTACATTAACGGTTTATGGATGTTCGGCCGAAAATTGGAGCGAAGTTAAAGTTGCTGAAACATTTTCGCCTGCTTTTATTTCGAATGTTCATTTTTCGGGCAAGGTTTTTTTGGGTATTTACCAAAAAGTTTTTGAATTGGCTGGTGGTGTAAAAAAACATTCGGGTGTATATAATTGCTTGTTGCATAACTGTATAGTTGGTGACGATGTTTATATTGATAGAATTCTAAATTATATAGCAAATTACAGTATTGGAAACGGTTCGTATATTGAGAACGTTAATCTTTTAGTTGTTGATGGATTATCAGCTTTCGGAAATGGAGTTAAAGTTCCGGTAATGAACGAAGGAGGAGGGCGCGAAATTCCAATTTTTGATTATCTGTCGGCTCCTTTGGCATATATTCTTACATTGTATCGCCACCGCCCACAGATGATTGAAAATGTGCAGAAACTAATTGATAATTACGCACTTGCCATTCAATCGGACATGGGAACAATTGGCGAAAATGTTCGAATTGTGAATTGCGGCAGTATCAGAAATGTACGTATTGGTAGTTTTGCAGTGGTCGAAGGTGCTTCGTTACTCGAAAACGGTTCCATCAACAGCAATGAACAAGCTCCAATTTTGGTAGGTTCGGGTGTTAAATGCAATGATTTTATTATCAGCTCCGGAGTTTCCATTACCGATTCAACACTGGTTTCACGTTGTTTTGTTGGTCAGGGCTGCATCATGGGTAAACATTATTCAGCCCTCGATTCACTTTTTTTCTCCAATTGCCAGGGAATGCATGGCGAAGCAACAGCCATATTTGCGGGTCCTTATACAGTTTCTCATCATAAATCGAGTTTGCTTATTGCCGGGATGTTTTCGTTTCTTAATGCGGGTAGCGGTTCGAACCAGAGTAACCACATGTACAAACTTGGACCTATCCATCAGGGTATTGCAGAGCGTGGTGCAAAAACCACAAGTGATTCTTATTTACTTTGGCCGGCAAAAATTGGAGCATTTACGCTTGTAATGGGTCGTCATACCAAGCATTCGGATACTTCTGATTTGCCGTTTTCATATATGATTGAAAATGCAACAGATAGCTATTTAGTTCCGGGAGTCAATCTTCGAAGCGTGGGTACAATACGTGATGCCCAGAAGTGGCCAAAACGTGATAATCGGAAAGATAAACGTAAACTAGACCCTATTAATTTCAATTTATTGAGCCCATATACCATTCAAAAAATGATAAAAGGTGTTGAAGTTTTGAAAACTATTCAACAGATTTCGGGCGAAACAACAGATATTTATTCTTATCAAAACTGTAATATTAAAAATTCATCATTGCTCAAAGGTATTGATTTATACAATATTGCTATTTATAAATTTTTAGGAAATTCGCTTATTAACCGATTGAAAGAAACAGAATTTCAGACTATTGAGCAAGTTCAATTGCAATTGAAGCCTGACACAAATAAAGGATTGGGCGAATGGACAGATCTTTCCGGGTTAATTGCTCCAAAAAGTGAAATTGAAAAGTTATTGTTGAAAATTGAAAATGAACCAACGACTTTGGATGAAATTCAAGGCAGTTTTGAGGAAATGCATCAGGAATATTATAAATATGAATGGACCTGGGCTAGCAAAAAACTGGAACAATACTGGGGGAAAACTACCGAAGAAGTAACTTATGAAGATTTGGTGGATATGGTTGAGTTGTGGAAATCGTCGGTTGTAAAACTCGATCATTTAATTTATAATGATGCAAAAAAAGAATTCGATTTGAATTCAAAAACAGGTTTTGGTGTTGATGGAAATGAAGAACAAAAGCACAAGGATTTTGAATCGGTTAGGGGAAGTTTTGAAAGCAATCCTTTTGTGTTGGAAGTGATAAATCATATAAAAATTAAAACAGAATTAGGAAACGAATTAATTCACAGATTGAGAAGTATAACTCAAAAATAATTACTTATATATCTGTTTGTTAAATAAAGAATATTATATAATCCAGAGTATTATCACATAATTATTGTGATTCAATTCTGAAATAAATTAGAATAAATGAAAAAGACGCTATTGAAATTTATAAATCCTATCAGTTTAACCAAGGCTTATTTTTATCAGAAGAGAAATTCAAAATACGAAAAATCAAGTTATGATCTTGAATTATATCTGTATTCAAAAATTTTGAAAAATGATATGCTTCATTATGGTTATTTTGAAGATGTAAATATTGAACCTGAATCAATTTCAATAAAACAAATTGAAGAGGCGCAAATTAAATATGCCGAAAATATCATTGACCAGATTACGAATAAAAACGATAACATATTGGATGTTGGCTGTGGAATGGGCGGATTATCGGCACTTATGCTTCAAAAAGGATTAAAGCCGGAAGCATTAACTCCCAATAAGAATCAAAAATCGCACATCGACAATAAATACAAAGATTTGGTTTGTCATCAATGCAAATTTGAGGATTTTCAATCGGACAAAAAGTTTGGAACTATTATTAACTCTGAGTCACTTCAATATATTTCGCTAGAAAAAGCATTTTCAAATGTCGAGAAATATCTATTGCCCGACGGAAGGTGGATAATTGTTGACTTTTTCAGGATTCATGCTCAGGGCATTTCAAGATCATCGCATTTGTTGCCCGAATTCCTTGAACATACCAAACAAAATGGGTGGAAGATTGTTTATGAGAATGATATCACACAAAATGTATTGCCAACAATGAAAGTTGTGGATATGTACGCCAATAGGTTTTTGGTACCGGTAATGCATTATGCATTTGAGAAAATACGCTACAAAAAGCCATGGATTTATTACTTAATTCAAGATTTGAAAGACTCCATAAATAACAAAATCAATAAAGAGTTGGCGTCTGTGGATCCTGAAAAATTTGCAAGTGAGAAAAGATATATTCTTTTTGTTTTAGAAAGGGATGTAAAAAATAAAATCAAATAATTGAAGACAGAAAAACATTAAGTAACTGTGAAACAAAACAGATAGTTTTATTTTTACAACTTGAAAATGTCGGAAATTCAAAATTAAATCAAGTTATAAAGTGAAAATACTATTTGTTATTTCAGGCCTTATCAGTCTGGCTGTAGGCATATTAGGCGTATTTCTTCCATTGTTGCCAGCCACTCCTTTTTTGCTGTTCTCGGCATGGTTATTTGCAAAAAGTTCGGACAAATTGTACAATTGGCTAATGAATCATAAAATTTTGGGGACTATTATTCGCGATTACAGAGATGAGAAATCACTTACAATTCGAATTAAAATTACCGCTATTATCTTGCTTTGGGGGTCTATGTTATACTCAATTTTCTACGTTGTAAACGAAAAATTGTGGTTACAATTGATATTGGCGACTATAGCTACAGGTGTTACAATACATCTTTTATTGTTAAAAACAAAAAAAGCAGCCAACTAGCTTATTCTTTTTTATTTAAAATTGGTTGGTGATAAATCACATCTTTTAGTTTACAATTGCATTCGCACTTTCCGGTTTCCAATAATCCGCTACGTTTCAGAAGGTCGAACTCTATTTTGAAATTCTCTGAAAATATACCAGTTTTAAGATTGTCTTCTATTTGCTGTATTGTCCACCATTTTGTTTGTTCAACAAATGTTGGATTTGGCGTAAAATCAGTAAGTAAGCAGCTTACAAAAAGAAAACCATAATGTAGTTCATGTTCTGTTTCACTTTTGTAGTTTGACAGATACATGTATTTAAATTCCTTTATATCATAACGTTCCAATGCAGTTCGGTCAACACATTGTTCAATGGTTTCGCCCATACGAACATGATTCGAAATGGCTGTATCCCACAAGCCTGGGAAAATCAAATCTTTTGCAGACCTTTTTTGTAGAAAAATCTTACCCTTGTCGATAAAATGCACACGAACTATAGGATGCAGATATTTCTTTTCGTCATTTAGGCTAGTTAAGTGTTGTATGCTTCCAATAATTTTGCCCTGATCGCTTACTATAGGCCACCATTCTTCCCGAACAAGATTTGCACGTATGATTTGAACCCTGATAATTTCATAAGCAACTAAAAATACAACTACAGCAAGATAAATGGTTTGAATTAATTCATGATATAATGCTGTTTGATTGCCCTTTATAATGCTTACAACTACATTTCCAACTATATAAAACAGAATTAATAATGATAATGCCCAAATGACCCGATACAATTCATTAAAATTGTTCGACATCGGAATTAACTTCGGTACAACGCGAGAAATCGTTTTTTGAATCTGTTTTCGGAAAACTAAAAAGACCAAAAGAAAAGTTAGGACTGCTAACTTTTCTTCAAGATGTTGAAGGAAGAATGGAATTGGCAATAAGATGGCTACACTGCTTACAATCCCAACGCTCATAAACATAAACGTAAAAATTAAATGCCATGTAAATGTGTTGTTTATTGCGTAATAAACATATAGAATCAGCATCATCACCACAGGAAATGAAATTTTCCATGCAGTATCCATTCCATAAAACTCATCCAAAACCAAAAAAATCAGCAATGGAGTTAAGTGAAAGATTGGATTAAAAAAAGATTCTTTTATTTGCTTTCTCAGCTTTTTCATTTATCGAATAACTTAATCATCGAAATACTAACAACATT
>JBMOHG010000111.1:0-8797 GCA_049317965.1 Paludibacter sp. | reverse complement strand
GATACATATATTTCAATTTAATTGGTAAGTTATAAGTCCAACAAGCCCTCAGGCAATGTTACATAGATAATTTTTTTGTTATGATCAATCTCCTGAATATATTCTTCACCAGCTGGTATCAATAATTCGTCATCTTTGGTTGGAATTACAAACAGTACATTTTCGGTAGTTTGATCAACTTCCGAAATTATACCAAGTAAACCTTTTTGGGAATCAATTAAACTAAATCCGGCAAAATAATCTACTTCAATTTCATCATCCTCTACTTTTTCAAGATAGTTCTTTGGTAAATAAATAGTTAATCCATAAAAAACTTTTGCTTGCTCTTCAGTTTTAACACCATCCAGCTTCAAAAGTCCGGTTGTACTACCTTTAAATCTATAATCATCCAAAAAAAATGGCACTAAAATTCCCTGTATTTCAAAAATGAAATAAGGTATTTCTTCTCTATCAAAAACATCAGTGGTAAATGAAAATGACATTTCACCATTAACTCCGTGTGGTTTGTTAATCTGACCAATAGGAAAAACTTCTGTTTTTGATATCATGATGGAATTTATTGTAAGTATTTCGTTTTAAGAGTCTCTAATGGAAAATTGAAATTAATCATACCATTAATAAAAAAATCAACCTAAACCAGCTATTAAATTTATAGTCAGAGCAACTACAAAAGTATTTAAAACAAAAGATAGCAAACCATGAAACATAGTTATACGTCTTATTTTTCGTGAAGTTACACTTATGTCGGAAACTTGAAAAGTGCATCCAAGTCCAAATGAGTAATAAGCAAAATCAAGATAGTCAGGTTCTCTTTCGTCAGGAAAATTTAATCCTCCAATATATTTTCTTCCTTTTTCATCTTTAGAATCGTAATATTCATGTGCATAATGAAATACGTACATTGTGTGAACCATTAGCCATGATAAAATCATACCTAATATACATGATGGTAAAAACAATGTGCTTTCACGAATTCCTGAGTCTTTTGAAATTATAATAAGCAAAACCGCCAACATACCGGCGAAAGAGGAAATCAAAACCATAAAAAACACAAAGGCAACGCTGCCGTCATCCTCCGTTGCCTTCTTTTTAATTTGATTAACAGTTCTTTGGAAAATCACTATCCAACTGCATACTAAAAAAGTCAAAGTAAAAACAATCCATGAAACCATTGTTCTGAGTAAATAACTTGTTTCACTGTTTAACAAAATCAAAAATGGTAACGAGCCTAAAATCAAGCTTATTATAAATCTTGTTAATGGGTGCATTAATACAAATATATTATTTCGCTCTTTTATAGACATGCAAATATTTATTATAAATTAGTCTAATACCGTAACCCAACTATGTGTGTCTGGTTCGTCACCATATTGAATTCCACGAAGCTTATGATATAATTTATCACATATCGGTCCTGGTTTACCATCGTGCGAAAACATATAGGTAATCTTTTCGTCATAATCATCAATTCGCTCAATAGGGCTGATAACAGCGGCAGTACCACATGCTCCAGCTTCTTCAAAAGTAGACAACTCTTCTACAGGTACATGTCGTTGTTCTACATTCATTCCCAAATCTTTAGCCAATACCATTAAACTTTTGTTTGTTATCGAAGGTAAAATAGATGTTGATTGGGGTGTGATATAAGTGTTATTTTTTATTCCAAAGAAATTTGCAGCACCGCATTCATCAATATATTTCTTTTCTTTTGCATCAAGATAAAATATATTTGAATAACCCAATTCATGAGCTCTTTGACCTGCCACAAGACTGGCTGCATAGTTTCCACCCACTTTATATTTCCCCATACCAAGAGGTGCGGAACGATCGTATTCACGCATTATTACAAATGGTGTCGTCTGAAATCCACCTTTAAAATAAGGACCTACGGGAGTAACGAAAACAATAAACATATATTCGTCAGCAGGTCTGACACCAATTTGTGGACCACTACCAAAAAGTACCGGACGAATATACAATGCTGCTCCTGATTCATAAGGAGGCACAAAACGTTCGTTTAATTTAACAGCTTTTAGAACTGCTTCTTCAAAAATCTCAACAGGAACTTTTGCCATCATAGTTCCAGTGCTAGAGTCTTGCATTCGTAAAGCGTTATCCCTCATCCTGAAAATGCGAATTTTTCCATCTTTTCCCCGAAATGCTTTTAAACCTTCAAAAGATTCCTGACCATAATGAAGACAGGTTGCAGCCATGTGTAAATTCAAATACTCAGTATCATGAATTTCCAATTCACCCCAAGCTTCATTACTAAATGTACAACGGATATTGAAGTCCGTTTTAATGTAACCAAAACCTAAATTTGCCCAATCTATGTTTTCCATATTAAATGATATTTTAAGTTCTCAATTTTTAATAATTATTTGTGCTTCGTTTCCCATATTGAAAAGCAAATCGATAATACTTAAATTTGGCTGAAAACCAAATCGTTGTTCAAAAACCTGATAATAGGATTTGAAATTCTGAAGATGAATTTCAGTTTTTGGATGTATGCTTTTACGTAAATCCAATAATTCTAGATTCAAACTTGTTTGATATTGTTCAGTTACTCGAATTTCTGGTTGTATTTCAAGTAATTCAAAAACTTTTGTTTGAATTTCGTTATTAAAGTCCCACAAAAACTCCCAATTTCTTTCATAAAACGGGAACAAATCATCTTTGTAATATTCAAAAAAAGGGGTTGAATTATATGCTGATTCTATTGACCGCCAATGTTGAATTTGCCAATCGTTGTGCTGTGAAATTCGAATATCTTTTGTCAGCACTTTCGCACCACTCATTTTTTCAACCGGAATAGTCAGAGCCATTTTGCCATTTGCTGCAGCAATGGTGCATCGATTTCGATAAGATTGTTTTTCGTAATGTTCACAATACTCCAAAAATACAGTATCAGCTTTCGCTAATGCAATATAATACTCAATTGGTGCTAAATATGCTATCGACAAACAAACGTTAGAACCCACATTTGGTGGTTTCGGATCATCTTTCTGCATTTCTAAAGAATCTATTCCAACGGATTTTACCGTTAAACCAGCCTTTATCCTTATCTAACGATAACCAAACCAAAACAGGGCGACCAACTATATGATCTTCAGGCACAAATCCCCAGTAACGAGAATCAGCCGAATTGTGACGATTATCACCCATCATCCAATAATAATCCATTTTGAATTGATATGTTTTTGCTGGTGCATCATTTATGTAAATTACACTGTCTCTAACTTCCAGTTTATTATGCTCATAAGCCGAAATAATACGAGCATAAATTGGAAGATTATATAGATTTAAAGCAAGTTTTGCTCCTTTTTTTGGAACATAAATAGGTCCAAAATTATCTCTATTCCATTTTTTATGTCCACCAAGTGGAAATACTTCACCTCCGGCAATGGCTGGTTCAATTATTATTTTGACAACACCTGTAACATTCTGCATTTTTTTGTATGACTCTTCATTTAATGGAAAATGATAAACCGGCAATTTTGAATCTAATCCTATTGCGTTAATAATTTCAACATTTTCTTCTATCCTCCTATCATCAACACTTACATTCAATTTATCTAATAAATCTTCAGTTAAACGAGTTCCATCTGTTTGCACATAATAATTGAATTGAATTCCATCAAACTTTTCCTGTTTATTACCGTTTATATATACCTGATTGTCTTTAATTTGCAACCAGTCACCTGCAATTGCCACACAGCGTTTTACATAGTTTTCACGTCTATCAACAGGACGATAAACAATATCTCCAAAAATATCTTTACGTGAATTGACAGCATCTCTACCATAGTAATAACATAAAGTATAATAATCCGGATTTTGTTGTTTAACGGCTACTGTGTCGCCAGTAGGAAAATTAAACACCACAATATCATTGCGTTCAATAGAATCAAATCCTTTCAATCGTTTATAATCCCATTGTGGTTTTTCCAAATACGATTTTGTTTCAATCAGTGGAAAAGTGTGTTGTACCAATGGAAATGAAAGTGGTGTATTAGGTACTCTTGGACCATAACTTGCCTTACTTACAAATAAAAAGTCACCCACCAACAAGCTTTTTTCGAGTGATGAAGTTGGTATCTGATAATTTTGAAATAAATAAGTATTAATGAAATAAACAGCTACCAATGCAAAAACGATAGCATCAATCCAACCAAAAATGGCTAATAAACTCTTATTCTTAGTACTTTTCCACCAAGTCCATGGTATATAATGGGTTACAAACGCATCAAAAACAACTGGTAACCCCAAAAGCCACCAATAATTACCTACCCAAACAATAAATAAAATGTAAACTAAACTCCAAACTCCAGCTTTTATCCACTGGTTTAATGGTTTGTCAAAACGGGACGATTCTTTTTCTGTATTCATACTTTTAATTTTTCTTTTAATAATTTGCAATATAAAACATTGATTGAATACTATCTACGAAAAAATCACAGTTTTATCTCAATCAAATAACTATGCAAAAATATATATTATTATAGTACTATGCAATACATAGTACTATAATTTTATATTGTTATTGTTTTTTTGTATTTTTACTTTTTATAATTCCGGTTCAATGAATCAAATTGTTCTATATTTGAATTAGAATCTAAATAAATCATCCATACCCAAAAAACCTTTTTTCCCTTTCGTGAATTCAGCTGCAATAACTGCTCCTAATGCAAGTCCTTCCCTACTTTTGGCATCGTGTGTAATTTCGATCGAATCAACATCCGATTCATATCTAATTGTGTGAATTCCGGGAACTAAACCTTCACGAATTGATTTTATTGCCAATTCGTTTGACTTTGTTTCAACTTCTTTAACCCAACAATTCTTTCTTTCGATGTTTTCAATTATTCCTTCAGCCAGGGTAATAGCAGTTCCACTTGGGGCATCAAGTTTTTGTGTGTGATGTACTTCGGTCATTTCCACATTGTAGTTTGGAAATTGATTCATAATTGCTGCCAAATGTTTATTTACAGCCATAAAAATACACATCCCAATACTAAAATTTGACGACCAAAACAAGGTACTTCCACTTTCTTCAATTTCTTTTTTCACCTGAGGTAATTCCTCAGTCCAACCCGTAGTACCAGAAACCACAGCCACTCCCGATGCAAATGAACGACGATAATTACTCAAAGCCACTGCCGGCATTGTAAATTCGATTGCCACATCTGCACTTTTAAAAGCCACCGAATCAAAATCTTCTATATTATCCACATCTATTATCGACACTATTTCGTGCCCACGTTCCCGAGCAATCCTCTCAATGGTTTTACCCATTTTTCCATATCCTATTAATGCTAATTTCATTTCGTTATATTTGTCAAGTTACTAATTATAAAGTTTTTAGTAACAAAATTTTCAAATCAATATTGTCCTGTTCCCAATAAAACTAAAGTACAAGCCTCTTCGGCCAGAATACCATTTTTAGTCAGAAGACTCTCAAATTCTGAATTTTCTGTTCCCGGATTAAAAATCACACGTTTTGGTTTTAACGATAATACATAATCGTAATATTCCGGTTGATTTTTGGGACCAACATACAAAGTTACAGTATCAATTTCACGATATAATTTACGTTCAGTATCAACAGTTTTTCCAAATACATCCACCGGTTTTAAACCCAATAGTTCAATTTCGTGTCCATGTGCCAATAAACGTTCAGCTGCTTTGTATGAATAACGTTCGGGATTATTGCTTGCGCCAATTATTAATGTTTTCTTCATTTTCTTTAATTGTAAATTGTAAATGTTTAAATAGTAAATTAAATCAGCCTTCTCTAAACCAATCAAAACATTCGAAAATCTCATCTTTGGTAGCAGTTTGATTAATACGAATATCACCAATATCAGCTAATAAAGTGAAATTAATTTCTTTCGATTCATTCTTTTTGTCGTGCGTCATCAACTCAAATAGGGTTTCGTATTGCTGGCAATGAAATTCAAACGTTCCGTAATACTCTTTTATCAAATACTTTAGTCGCAGTAATTCCGCTTTTGGAAAATTCAATTTAATATGTGATAAGTATAATTCGCACAGCATTCCCCACATAACTGCATAACCATGTAATACTGGTTGCTCGGTTTTGTACGACCAACTTTCGAAAGCATGACCAAAAGTGTGACCCAGATTTAGTGCTTTTCGGATATTTGCTTCGTGTGGATCTTGTTCCACAATACGTTCTTTTATTCGGAAACTATTTATTAGTAATGGCCTTAGCTCTTCCAAATCAAATTTTTCAATATCAAACTTCAATACTTTTTGCCATTCTTCTTGGGTATCAATCAATGCATGTTTTAGCATTTCAGCAAAACCAGAACGGAGGTTTTGAGCATCTAATGTTTTAAAAAACTCAACATCAATTAATACGGCTTCAGCGGGGGCAAAAACGCCGATTTCATTTTTAAAGCCCATGAAATTTATTCCAGTCTTTCCACCTGTTGCGGCATCCACTGCACCCAATAATGTTGTTGAAACATTTATATATCGTAGTCCACGCTTGAAAGTAGAAGCAGTAAAACCGCCAATATCTGTAATCATGCCACCCCCTACATTAATCATCAGTGACTTGCGGGTTGCACCATTTTCGCTTAAATACTTCCAAATTTCAACCGCAGAATTTACATTTTTATTCTCATCTCCATTTGGAATACAAATAATATGGCATCCTACCAATTTATCAGAAAGCAATAAATTGGGTAAACATAGTTTTTTAGTATTACTATCAACTAGCACATATATAGTGTCTCCGGCTTGCTCACCAATAGCTAGATTCAGTTCAGAAATAAAATTTCTACATATCTTTGTTATCGATTGGGTCATTTTTTCAATTTTAGCATACAAAGATACTTTATTCTTTAAAAATAGCACTTATATTTGTCTGCTATCTGCTTGATTTTTTTCTACATTTTATTTTTATATAGGTTTTTTCTTAAATAATCTAAATTTATTTGGAACAAATGAATATATGTTCATATATTTGCAGAAAATTTCAAAGCATGAATGAAAAAATTGAAATAGAAAAAATGGAAGAAGCCGCTTATACTTTAAAAGCAATTTCGAATGGTACACGTTTGTGTGTAATTTCGATACTTTCCGAACAGGAAGAAATGAATGTTTCGCAATTAGGAGAGAAATTACATTGTGAACAGTCTCTTTTATCACATCACCTTACCGATATGAGGGCCAAAGGGATTTTAAATTGTCGTAGAGATGGAAAAAACTGCTATTACTCTTTAAAGAATAAACAGATTGTTCAAATTATAGATTGTATTCGTACATGTAATTGTGCACAATGATTTTTTTTAAACAATACATGAAAACATGTTTGTATATACATAAAACAATTTCAAATTATAATTAGAAAAATGAACGAATTTATAAAAAAGAATCTGTTGAAAATTATTGGCATTCTGGTTGGCGGTATAGGAGGGTTCAGTTATTATTACTTTGTAGGATGTGCTAGTGGCACTTGTCCGATAACTTCAAATCCATACATAAGTGTAATTTATGGTGCATTAATGGGTTATTTACTTTTAGACATGTTTAAAAAGAAAGAAAATGAAACAAATTAAAAATTATTTCAAAAATTGGGGTGTAACCCGTATTATTCGCATTGTATTGGCGGTTTTTTTAGGCATTGCATATTATTACAATCATGAAACTGTTTTTCTTTTTGCAGGAATTATATTGACAGTTCAGGCAGTATTTAACATAAGCTGTCCGGGTGGAAGTTGTGGTACTACAATAAGTAGTGAAAATAAGCCAATTGTAAAGGTAGAAAAATATGAACCTAAAAAATAAAAAATATGTATAGCACGTTTTTTGTATCAAAATCAGAGTGTATGACGTGTAACAATCAGATACTTAAATCGCTTGGAACAATGCAAGGTGTATTTGGTGCCGAAATGGACAGAATTAATGGTCGTATTGAAGTATCGCATACTGATGAGGTGACTCGTGATCAAATTGGAAAAATCTTGCAGTCTTTAGGACTTCCTGAGATTGAAAATAAAATTGAAAATGACGAACCATCAATTTGGGGTTGTGCATTGTAATCAACAATTCTTTACATTTTAAACAAATTATATATAATAAAATCAATAAAAAAAATTATTATGAGAAAACTAATTTTTGCAAGTATGCTATTTGCCAGCACTTTATCGGCCTGTGCAGGAAATTCAAAAGAAACAAAAAAAGAAACAAAAAAAGAAAATAATCAACTTAATGAAGTAAAAAAAATGGGAACTATTCATTTAACAAAAGCAGAATTCTTATCAAAAGTAGCTAATTACGAAGCTAATCCAACCGAATGGAAGTATTTGGGTGACAAACCTTGTATTATCGATTTTTATGCCTCATGGTGTGGTCCATGTAAAACTATTGCTCCAATATTAGAAGATTTGGCCAAAGAATACGATGGACAAATTTACATATACAAGGTAAATACAGAGGAAGAACAAGAATTAGCAGGTGCATTTGGCATTCGCAGTATTCCAACAATATTATTTTGCCCAATAGGTTCTGCACCTCAAATGGCACAAGGTGCTTTGCCAAAAGAATCATTCAAACAAGCAATTAATGATGTATTGTTGAAGAAATAAATCTGCCTTTAATGTTAATAATTCAAAACGAATTATCTGTTCGTTAAACTCTGGCAATTTTGTAAAGTCAAAGAGACATATAAAATTACTATTACTAACAACAAAAAAAAACAGATTATGAAAAGGTATGCATTATTAGCATTAGCTACAGTATTTATGATTAATGTGGCTGTTGTGGC
>JBMOHG010000110.1:0-8805 GCA_049317965.1 Paludibacter sp. | reverse complement strand
AGAATTCTTCTCATTTTATCTTCCAATGGCATATTATCATCTGTATAAATAACAAAATCAGCTTTTGGAATCTTCTCATCATCAGTCATTTGATTTTTCATTCTAAGTTTCACTTGTTCATGAGTTGTTCCATCACGCTTCATAACTCTTGCAATTCTAACATCTTCGGAAGCAACCATCAATATTACTTTATCGACAAAACTGTTAAAACCACTTTCGAATAATATGGCTGACTCTTGGAAAAGTAGTTTCTCCGTTTCATGTTTTTTAATCCACAATTCAAAATCCTCTTTCACAAAAGGATGTACAACGGAATTAAGTTTCGAGAGTAATTCAGGTTTCCCAAAAACAATTTTTGCCAACGCAGAACGATTTAATATTTGATTATTGTAAATATCCTCACCAAATAATTGAATCAATTCCTTACGAATTACAGGATGTTCATTTTGCAAACGTCTGGCTTCTGAATCTGAATCATAAACTGAATAACCCTCAGCACGCAATTTCTTCGACAGTGTAGTTTTTCCACTGCCAATTCCACCAGTAATGCCAATTAATAAAGGCGATTTCATAATTATTTCTGACGTTAATAGAGTTTGAATTGTTCGATTTTTATTTTAATCGTTAGTTTCAATTATTTGTAAAATTAGTCTAAATAATTGACATTCCAATATTTTTTTAAAACCCAAAACTAAAGCCAATAGTTATAGTAGTATTTTTTCCTTGTAAATATGCCGGTGTAAATAAATCGCTGTAAAATTGTTTGGATGTATTGGTATAACCTGCAGGGGGAACAACTTCACCAGGAATTGGAGTTGATGTTGGTGCATTACCTTCAATATCACTATAAGTAACATTTATCAAAGCATAAGCATTATTAAATACTTCATATTGGGCATTGAAAGCCAGTGATTTATTGCTCCATGTAATTTCTGAAAGAGTAGGTTGACTGATGATTTTTGAAATGGCATCAGCACCATCACTGTTTCGGCGTAAATAATCGTATTCATTTCCGTGTTTTGCATCAACGAATGAAAGACTCAAATCTAAGCCACGAATTGGTTTATATTTCAATGCAAGATAAATTTCTTGTGAATTATCGCCCAAGTAATGTCCTAGATTATATCCATTTGATGCATAAGTTAAGGAGGGAATTGAATGTTTGTAATTTATTATATTTGTTCTGGTTAATTCTCCGATAATTGAAAGATTTTGGATAGGAAAATTACTAAGATTAGCACCAAACTTAAAAGACATTGGGTTCTTTTCGGCACTGCTTGGTAATAAACGGGAGAAATTAATCTCATCAGCATAAACAGAAGTGAAAAGATGCAAATGCTTAATATTCCTAGAACTTAAATTAAAAAAAACCTGAGAATTCTGGTTTTCAATTCCCAACCCTTTGGTCATTGTATGATCTAGAGATTTATAAAAAGCTATTGGAATAAAATATGCAGCTTGTATATTTGATTCGGCATAAACTATTGAATTTCCGACCGACAAATTCAGTTTAGCAATTGGCGTGAAAGTGAATAAATTGGCAGCTATAAATTTATTCGCCATTCTATCAAATTTATTACCTACATTATCAATATAATAACGTGTTGTATCCAAAACATTTGAAACCAACCAACCATGAAAATACTGCATTTCGAACCATTTTGCAGGCTTTAAATGTAGCGTGAGCATAGGAAACGATGGAGCACGACCGGAGAGAATATTTGATCCATGATAGTTATCTCCCCAAACCACATTGTCTTTCACCAAACCCAATGAACCCCAGTTCCATGCGTACTTTATACCACCTCTTGAATCGCTGTAATCGCCTCCTACACTTGCAGTTGATTCTTTATATTCACAACCTTGGTAATCATTAAGAAAATGTGGTTTTGCCAACAGTGGACCTTCAAATGAAATATCCCGTAAACTTCCAAATACGCTTAAGTGTTTTCCCATCATGGCTTGAAATTCAGCTCCATACCAACGTTTTGTAATGTTTCCATTGGCATTATGAGTAATATGCATACCCAATAAAGGTGTTATTCGTGCCCTAAGCAATGAATCATGATAATGAAAAGCCGGTTGTATAAATGCGAGATTGAGTTCATTGTTTTTTATCAAATTAAATGAGCTTTCTGGGAATTGGTTTCGTTCCAACGCAAATTCGTTCAAAAAGTAAGTAAGTTCATCTTTTTGACGCTTATTTAGTTGATTTATTTTACTTTGAGCTTCAACCAACTTACTTGTAATAAATACACGGGAATATGGTTTAACAGCCGAATTCAAATCAAAAATTCCTTCATTGGCTAACTCATCCAAATAATCATATATACGATTATAGGAGATGTGTTGAGGAATATCTTGTGCAGAACCTACAAGATTTAATAAAACGAAAATGAAGAATAGAATAGACTTTTTCATTGGTAGTGGTTGATTAGTAAATTGGTTAATTGGTTATTTTTAAACAGAATATTAAGAATTTTCAAATTACCAAATTTTCAAATCATTTTTCCTAAGCACTTCTGGCATTATTGAAAAGAATGTTTTTCATTATTATAATAAAATACTGAATATCAGTAATAAAAACACCATTCTTTTCACATTTAGTCAAATAATTCATTTCAGATGATTCTATTTCGGCTAAAGTCCGTGGCATATCTGCATAGAACGGCGGTAAAAGTCCAGGTTTAAATTTTATACGTTTTTGTTGCAATTCTTTACTGTATAAGCTAAAATACTGGGCACTCAATGGGCGTACACCTACTAATTTCATTTCACCTTTAAGCATATTTAATATCATTGGTAATTCATCCATCCAATATTTACGCATAAATCTTCCAATTGTAGTTATCCGAAAATCTTTATTAAATTTTCCACCTTCTCTTAAGTTGTTGTGCTCATAAATATACGCTTGTAAATACTCAGAATAAGGATGCATAGTGCGCATTTTGTAAACTTCAAATGGAATTCCATTTTTGCCAAACCTGTGAAGTCGAATTAACGGACCATAAGTCAATTTTGTTCTCGACTCAGGTTGCTTAATCCTTCGAGCGATTAAATAAGTTAATTGGCCAATTTTTTTTTCATTAACAATACTAAAACCACAACAATAAAGTCGACCCAATACCTCTGCCTTAGAAAGTATTCTATTCATACCTCCCGTAATTGAATAATAAATGTTACGAGTAATTATCATTTTGGGAGAAATGCGTTTTAGAAAAAAATCAAAAGAATAGATGATAGAATTTAAAACTTTAGGATAACGTTTTAATAATAATTTTTTATAAGTACTTTTTGATTCAAAACAACAAACAAAAAGTCCTTCATCCGGTAGTTTATCGTTGGCAAGAGTAAGCATCTTATTAATACCTCTAATATTGTTCAGCCTTTCCAGTTGTACAATCGTCGAAAATTGGTACTGAGGTTCATATTTCAAAATCATAGCATCGGTTGAAGCAAATACGAAAGTATTTCCATTCTCCAATTCAATATTCTTCTGTAAAAAATCCAAAACTCGTTTACCAGAATGATGTAAAATGCTATTATGCATGTCCTTAATACTTTCATCATCAAGTAAAATAGGAGGTTTTACATACGCATTATCACGTTCTTCTTCAATTTCAAGAACAATATCATTGTAATCAACAGCATAACGATAAGCAAAATAGATGTTTAATGCCAGATAATTGATGGCAAAAGCTATTAAAGTGATAGAGAATAATACATTGATAGAAAAATCACCAAAATAGAGGAATATTAACAAATAAAAGAAGCTGAAAATGAAAAGTGTAGTGTAAAATAATTTGAAAGAAGTTTGAAAAAAACCCTGTTTCTTAAGTGGTTTATATCGTTTAAGAAAATAGGAAAAAGTAAGCCATGTGATTATATAAAATACCCATGGCCAAGAATATTTTGTAAATGGCGAATCAGTTGTAAGTGGAAACCAATCTAACACCAAGTAAAAACTCAGTGTAAGTATTAAGAAATCAATTATCCAATAAATATATGCAGGTCTGTAAAATATTTTCATAGATAATTATTTAGTTTTTTGATCTCGAGGTAATTAACCTTTTAATTGTGTTTTTCATTGTTTGTGCAATAAATTCAAAAAGCCATTCTCCAATATTATCTGTCCAGCGCTGTGGATGAGTTGTAATCATCAAAGTTGATTGTTTTGGATTAGAATTCAACCAATTAATAAAATCCAACGTAGAGTGAATTTGGGGCTGTTCTGATTTTATATTATTATCATTCAGCCGATTACTAACTTTATCACGTATATTATATTTATCACCATCCCACATTCGACCCGTATCGGTAATATACATCACCTTCTCTCCTACTCCATTATCAGAATTTTTAGAACCAAGAAAATCAAAATATGGTTCACCAATAATCCCGTAATCTCTATAATTATATTCCTTCCAAAGAAAGCGATTATCGAACTTTGATGTAGGACTTCCATGCATACAAATTGTGCGAACCGGATAAAACTGTCGGAAATGTTGTAATTGATTTTTAAAATGGATTATTGATTTTTCAGTATCTCCTCCAAACAATGATAAGTCTTCATAATGATATCCAATTTCATGGTTTAAATCTGCAATAGATTTAATAATTTCAGGTTGGTTACTTTGAGGCACTATGCGAAAATAATAGCTGGCGCGAATCCCCATTTCAGCTTCAATCTTTGCTATTGCCAATGAATGATCTGCCTTCAAATCAACATCATGACGCAGAATAACATAACGACCGTCTGCTTTACCATCGCACCAATCCTCGAAAGTGAAAAAGCTATAGTTAGCCCTTTGTAATGCTTCCAATAAACTTTTATATGCTGATAAAGTAAAGTCCTTTGACATGATTTTATTCTGGTTTATAATGCTTAAATCATTTAAATTTATTCTGAAAATCTGGATTATCTCTCATTATGTTAGCACTTTGTGGGTAATTTTCGATAAACCAAACCATAAACGCGGTTACATCAATTTTCTCAGATAACATCTTGTCTTTCTTAATTGCAAAATCGGATTTTAGGTTTTCATTGCTGAGTAATTCCTCAATTTTAGCAAAAAACTTATTGGATTGGTCAGGTAAAAATGAATAACACAACTGGTATTTATCTTCTATTTCGTTTGGAACAGATAATTTTCCTGCAAATGTATTACACTTTACAGCAGGTGTACCCATCACAGCAGCCTCAGAAGTCATGGTTTGACTATCACCTATCAACATTGTGGCATAATAAATTAGCGAATGTATTTTCTCTGGTGACAGTTTCAATTGATATTTTTTGAATTCATCATCAATATTTCTTTCGTTGGAGATGAAAACCTTACCTTTTGTTTCGAGTAAAGAAATCAATTTTCGCTTGTTATCTATTGAGAGTCCCTCAACTCCAATATCATGATGTGCTTTAAATGCATTAAAGCGTACAACAAAAAATGTATCTCCCTGATTTAAACCAATTTCAGTTAGTACTGATGGGTCTGGATGAAAACGATTTGGATATAAATAGGCTAATTCGTGATAACCTTTGTAATAAATGGTATCCTTTCTTAATCTATTTCCGGTGAGTGCAGATGGAGATAGAATATGAGATAAATAAGGATGTACATATTTAACCATCAATGGTTGAGCTTCGTCATCATCGTCGTCAAAAAGTATTGATGGTATTTTGGTTAGCCTTGTCATGTATGCAGCAGTTAAACTACCAATCATTAAATCAATCTTTTCAGATTTCATAATCCATAAACATCGAATATTATACCATAATTGTAACAAACCTTTTGCCAGTAAACCATCTTTTTTAATGCCTAAAATTGAATAGCTAATATGATATTTTTCAAGCAAAAAAGTGATAGACGGAACAGCCTTGGTTACTACCAGTACTTTATGGTTATTCTCCTGCAAAATCTTTATTGAAGGCATTAATTTATAAACATGTGCCGGATGTGAAATTTCTATAAGTATATTCATTTTGAGGTGTATATCTAAATGATTCTGAATTAAAATCTTTCTATTAATGTTTGAAAAAATCAATCATTTAAACGATTAAAGGTTTTCCATATTTTAAAACCAATTCGTGCAATTCTATTTAAAATTGGGTTATGTATTTTTTCATATCTGCCGTAATTTACAAGTTGTCCACCCGATTGTGCTTTAAAATTTCTAACGCCGTAAGGTCGGTTTGGATTTCCGGCTCCACCGTAATCAAAAGTTTTATAATTATTCTCGACTCCCCACTTTAATGTTTCCCATATTAATAAATCATTTGGAAAAAGTGAATAGTACTTTTTGTTACTTCCGGCATACCAACCATAAAGCTGATCTTTATATTTCAAAGCAAATCTACAACCAATTACTTCATCGTCTTTTTTTAGTAAAAACAATACAATAAGATTTTGATTTACTGCATTCTTTAGAAGTTGCTTCTCTGCCAATGGTAAATCTGCGCTATCATAAACCTTTTTTATAATACTGTAACCTCTATCAATATCCTCATTAGTTATGTTATTTTCTTTAACAATAACCGACAAACCAGATTTAACTGCTTTTTGAATCTTAGATTTTCTACCTTCATGTATTTCTTTCCAAACATCATTATTTCCTTTGCTAAGATCAATAACGAAATTCAAATGACTTTCGAATTTATATCCACATTTTTGGAATATATCATTTAATTCCAGCAGGTTATAAGTATTTCGTAATTGTGAGAAAATTGCATTTTTTGAAGCTATTCTGTTATGTTCTTTTAAAATTAAATCCAGGATTTTGGGATTATTATCCTCCATTAACGGACCACCCATTATAATAGACCTTGAACTAACAAGTTTAAAAGGATAGTTATACTGAGTTTGAATAACTGAAAGTAAACAACCTACAATTTTCTCATTTTCGTTTTTTACAACTATAATAAATGGAACAGATTTATTGGTATTTTTAAATATATCATACATTTCAGGTGTTTGAAATATATTACCATCTGGATGTTTTAGAACAAAATCCGTCCACTCTTTAGTATTAATATTTGCAATATTAGTTTCAATTTTAAATACTTTCATTTCCTCTCTAACATCAAATTTAGATGCTGAACTTTTTGTTATTTGTTTTCTGTACTGGTTAATAACAAACTTTCCAAGCCAATACAAAATTGGATAGGTGACATATAAAAAACGACCATGTTCAACCTGTTCGCCACCAAATTTACGTTTAAAATCTCTTACTCCATATTCAATATCGGGTTTACCTGCTCCCATAAAATCGAAACATGCCAAATTATTGTTGGTTGCATATTCAATTCCAGCCCAAGTGGCCAATACCGATGGATAAACATTCTTATATTTTTTATCTTCACCACATACAAACCATTCGTAGATTTTTTTATCAGGTAAAATTACGTAAAGCCCCCCACCAATAATTTTATTTTCATATCGTACTACAAGTATTTTTGCAAAAGATTGATGATATATTTTTTCAAAAAACTCATAAGGAAACAACGGTGTTTTTACTTTTGTTACATAAAGTTCCTTCAAAATGTCATAAAAAGCCTTAAGATCATCTATCGTTTTTGTTTCATCCCAATATGCACCCTCTTTTTTACTTGACTTTAAATTACGACGGTGATTTGTGCTAAGATTTTTATCTGCTATTTGTGAGTTTTCAGTGTTTAAATGAAAATTCAAGTGGGCATGATAATTAAAACCATTTTGTTCAAAAATTGTTTTATATTCTGAATAATCATTGTAATTGCGGAATTCAATATATATGGCTTTTTGTTTTAATTTAGATTTTACTTTTTTTAGTAACTTTTCTATTGCTACATTTGAAATATCAGAATCCAACATTATTCCACCAGGAATGATAGCTCGTCTGCTAAAAAATTTTTTTAAGATATTCCCGTCTGAAATAATATAACCACAAACTACAGCTTTAAGTGTTTCATTTTCAGATATAGCAAATACAAATGGCTTTACAAATGAAAGAGTATCATAGAAATGATTACATTCCGGGGTTTGAAAAAAGGAAGAAGTTGATGACCTTTTAACCAGATCGTTCCATTGTTTAAGGTTAATATCAGAAATTGAGCTGTAAACAGTCATATAGTATGTAAATTTTTTGACCTAATAATTTGGGATAATGGTGCAAAGATAATTAATTTTTGCAGAAATGGACAGTGATTTATATAATGAATCCTTGATTCTTATTGGATATATTAAATCTAACCAGGAATAGATTAGATTAAAATGTTGACAAGTTTAATTCTATTTAACCCTTTACCACAAAGTTGTTAGATTGTATAGTTACATAATCTTTTATCTTTGTTCTTGACTTTTAATTTCTACATTTTAAATAAATATCCAGAATTTTTATTACCACTGATTCAGCATCTAATCCCAATTCTACTATTTTTTTTCTACCATCGGTTCTATTATTAAACTTTAAAGCTTTCATAATATCTAAAGCAATATCATTTTCATTATAAGTGGTCAAGTAGCAACCGTCAATATTATCAATAACTTCGGGTACATCGCCAACAGGTACAGATACGATTGGACAATTACAGGCCATTGCCTCTTTAATAAATTGAGGTGAACCTTCAGTAAAACTGGTCATCAATACTGCATCTACTGCATTCATTAATAAAGCAACCCCTTCGCGTGAATAACCCTTAAGTTCTAATAATTTAGTGCCTGGTAGCAGTGCTATAGCTGTTTTGGCCAATTCGGGGTTTTTAACGGTGTTATTAAATGCACCTGCAAATAAAACCAGTTTTTCATTACTATCTAATCCTAATTCCTTACG
>JBMOHG010000109.1:0-8805 GCA_049317965.1 Paludibacter sp. | reverse complement strand
TTGGAGCATCAATATTGCCGGTAATGTTGTAAGGATGAGCATAATCGGATAGTGTTCGTGCCAAATGACTGTTGGGGATAACCGACCATTGAATACCACAATCAACCAGACTTTTAATAATCCGTTCGCTAAAAGCGCATTCTGCCGGCCAATATCCTTTCGACATAAAACCATAATATTTATTGGCAGCATACTGATGGGCTTTTATTTGTTTTACCAATGTTCTGTCGCTTACAAATGGCGATAAAGCATGATCGTAGGTAAAACAAACTACATCTAATCGTGGAAAATTTCCGGAGGTTTTCCAATTGATAGCTTCTTTGTAAGCATTCATCCAACCAGCACCATATCCCCATTGGTTTTTTACTCCTAACGATTGAATATTTTCCATTAGTCCAGCCGAAATACTCAATTGTGCGCCAGCATTTGGCAAGTCTTTTATACTACTTACCGCATTTCGAGGTGATGTTTGATAGGCCTGAATTCGATCGTCAAGTCCAAATATTCCTTGCAAATCGTTGGTAGGATGTGCTACAGAGCTTCCGGTATACATATTTCCACCACCCATTTTAAGACGGTGCGATTCCTCAACAAATTGTTTTGAATCCGGTTTGTCTTTACTCTTTTCAGCCCAATATACAGGCTGATCCATGTGCCAAAGGTAAGTTGTATGGACTTTTTGAGCACTTGTGAAAGTTGAAAACACAAATAGAAAACAAATTGTAATGAGCTTTATAGTTTTCAAATTTGCTGCTGTTGTGATTTTTATAGAGTTCATAAGTGATTAGTATTTAAGTCAGTAAATTGATTTAATATTTATTCAATTCTACATTTTTACAACCATTTTAGTTAGTTTTCTGCCATCTTTAGTCGAAATACTAACATAATAAATTCCCGGAACACATGCTGATAAATCGATTTCAGCTTTTTGTTGCAAAGTGGAAATGTTCACTTTGATATGTTTACCCAATGTTGAAAACACTTCAATATTATTGGCATTATCAGGTATTGAAAAATGCACAATATCACGAGTTGGATTTGGATACAATTTCCAACTGTCATTCATCACACTTTCAATGTCTGTGGTACAAGATACTACTGTAACAGCATATTTTTTGGGAGCTGAGCCACTTGCAGTACCCGATTCCCAACAAACATCACCATTTGTAGATAAATCGACTGTTTGTTCTGTTCCCCGATTGCTGAAAACAATTCCAACGCTATTAGCAGTTCTGTTTGATATTGTATAAGTATAAAAACCATCCACATCCTTGGTTGCGATAGTAGTTCCCGGCCATGCACCTGCCAGTGTTGTTGAAGCATTTTCCCAAATATAAATAGCTACTGTTGTCCAACTTTCAGGTGCTTTAAATCTAACCTTTATTGCCCCGGGAGCTTCAGTTATGTATGTATTTGTCAAAACCTTCGATAACAATCCTGCTCCATCTATAGCAATTGCCTTCAATACTGTATTATTGGCAGTAATAGAAATGGGAATCGAATATTTTGTAGAACTCGCAGTTGGAGTTGAATTGTCTAAAGTATAATAAATGTTTGCATTGTTTGTGGCAGTTAATGTTACCGAAGTACCGCCTAAATAAGTTCCACCCGAAGGACTCACGCTTAAAGTTGGTGCCGGAGCAGTAATGGTTTTTATCCATATTGTATAGTTTACGCCCCAGGTTACCGGTGTATAATCAGTTGGTGCAGTATATGTTCCACTACCAATTTTCACTATCAACGTACCATTTTTCCCTGTTACTGTTGCCACATATAAATTTGCGGCACTTTGATTTACCACAACAGTACTTTCGCTGTGAAGTCTTACGGCTCTTCGTGCAGCAATCATTTCGGCTATTTTTGTTTTATTTGCATTCCAATGAACAAAAGAAATACAAGGAACTCCGGGCGAACAAATCATAAAAGCGTTGGCCTGTAACACATTTCCTGTAAACTTGTTAGCATCTCGGTAAGTGTCATGATTATCAACAAATGTGGTTGCATATCTTTTAGTATCGGGATGATGAATTAAACCAGCAGGTTGATTAGCACCATTATATAACCAAACCAGTTTTGTTAAATCATTTGATGCTGCCCAGTTGTTCAAGGCATACTTAAAACTAAAATCGAAGGTAGTAGACTTATTTCCTGTTCCAGTTATCCATGCTTTCAGCAAATCATAACTGCCATCAAAGTACTCACCAACTGAATAATAACCAGCTGCGGCATCATTATATTCGGCCACATAACTTGCACTATACCCTTTTGTCATGTCGTAACGCCAGCCAGCATAGCCCATTTCATTTTTCATGAAATCAAGATAAGCTTTAATCGTATTCCGAACATTTAAGTTGGTATGATCAATATCACGTGAGCCATTAAAGTCTTCGCCTGTATCTGCAGCTCCTGTAGGCACTATTTGACCAGCTTGATTTTTAATTTCATCGGTATTGCAAATTGTTTCACCACCCCAAATATAGGTTACACCTTTGTAGGTTTCATTAGGAAAGTCGCCCCAATTAAAATTACCACTTCTGTGATTTACTACAATATCTGCTATACATTTGGTTCCATTTGCTTTCAGTGTTGAAATTAGTGTTTTTAAGTCGGCTGCATTTCCAAACTTGTTATTTTGATTAAAATACTCTACCGGCGTGTAACCCATTCCTACATTGTTATCATCGCCACTTGGTGGAAGCCAAACCAATGTAAAACTGTTGGAAATTTCGCTTGCTTTTGTTGTTAAAGTGGTCCAGTTACTTTCGGAGTAAGTATCCCAGTTAAATGCTTGTAACATAACATCCTCACACTGAGCCGGAGCTTGTGATCTGACATTTAACGTTAAAACAGAAAATAAAGTGATAAAAAATAGAATTGACTTTTTCATGAATTTGATTATTTTATTTATAAGTTGGCAAAGATAAACAGATAGCGTTTTGAATAAGTGGTAAACAACTAAATACCTGATAATTATTTTATGCAAACGTTTGTTTTTTTTACGATTATCCAAAAAAACAGAGCAGACTTTATCTCCAAATAAAGTCTGCTCCAAGTGTATTGAAAAATCTCAAATATTATTTCTTTTCCAACTGTTTTTGAATTTTTTTAATGGCAGATTCTATTGATTTTTCTGGTTCAATTACATTATATTCTCCCCAAAATTGAGGTTCTGAAAAACCAGATGCTTCGTCGCTTATAACAACTGTTGGCTTGAGGCGTTCTTTATAGTCTATCGTTTTCTTTTCGCTATAAGGTTCCCAATCAGTTACAGCCATTTCAATAATTGAATGATAATTGCTATGGAAAAGCTTCTTCTTCCAATTGATTTTTAGCCCTAATTCAATCCGACTGTAAGCATAATACCATTTTCCATCTTTCTCTGTATAGTCAATGCGGTAGGAGGTTTCCACAGGATACACGTCCGCATTAAATGGTTTTTTCTGAATAAACATTCTGCTCGATAAATCCTTGTTTTCAATATTCAGATTGAAAATGGCACTTTTTAATGCCAGATTTTGAGCATCAATAAATAACTTGCCGTAATACAGTGGCTCTGTTTTGCCAGCACGTTGTTTGAAATCCAAGATATAAATAATTCTATTGTCCATTCGTGTGGAACGGTCGAACGAAAATTCGTAATTCGACATCATGTCTTCAGTAAAAATCATCTCCGGGTTTTTCATTACATCCAGATACAACGAATTAAACGGACCGCCCATCAATTTGAAAGCCACCGTATCCAGTTTACTGTAATCGGCTTTTTTGCGGGCTTTATACAGTTTCGCGATATCCGATTTTAACGAAGTGTAGGGCTGTTTATAAATTTCCACCACTGCTTCCGAAAGCGACACATAAGTTCTGTTTTTCTTTATTGTTTCGCGATAAAAAGCAGTCATAAGCATCTGTTCGCGTGAATAGTTTTCTCCTTTTTTGTCGAGAACTGCACGTATCAACACCTCAGCATCTTTCGATACCACATTTATTTCGGGTAATTCGATTGAGATGCGTTCCAATTCAATACGTAGCTTTTCGGGATTAATATCGGTAAGTGCAATAAGTTTGTTTTTATAACCCATAAAACTTATTGTAATTTTAGGATCGGTCATATCTTTGGCAATTTTCAGCAAAAATACACCTTCGGAGTTTGTAACAGTAGAAATATTCGTTCCCACCACATTGATACTTGCAAAAGCCAATGTAACATTTGATTTTTTATCCACTACATAACCTTTGTATTCGGTGTAATTTTCCTGATTACGAACTCCGGTTGAAGGTGAAATGGTGGCAGAAATTGCACTATTTGCAGTAAAAAATAAAAACAAAGAAATGAAAATTGACAACATATTGCCAATACGAAATCGACTAAGTGTTTTCATAATATACTTTGATTAAATGTTTCGAGCTGTAAAGATAAATAAAATTTGTAGTAGTTGTACTTTAGCTAGTTAAAGTACAAACTACAATGCAAAATATTGCCATTTTTTTTCATAGTTATGGTGCACATTTACATTCTTTGCGTTGTTTATAACATGAATGGTTTATCGGGATATAAAACATCTTAAAGTTTATACATTCAGTTTTTTAATTTAATGACATTTTATAAATCTACGTGGGAAGAAGAGTTCAAACTTGGTAAAATGAGCTTGGCCAAACATAATTCACACGTTGAACTAGAATCATCAAAAAATTTCTCACCGTTAAAAAAAAAGATTGCTTCAAATAGAGGCAATCTTTTTTTTTTGCAATGTGATTAAGTACCACACAGCAATTTTTAATTTGAAAAGGCAAAGCATAAAGGACTAATATACAGAATATTATTCCTTTAATTTTTTTATTGTTACTTTTGAGAAATGAACTTATCAATCCTTGAATTTTGCACTCAAAAACTCACGGTTCAAGCGGGCGATATGCGAGATTGAAACTGCTTTCGGACATTCAGCTTCGCAAGCACCAGTATTGGTACAGTTACCAAAACCAAGTTCGTCCATTTTGGCAACCATCGCTTTTGCACGAGCGGCTCCTTCTACTTTTCCTTGTGGTAATAGTGCCAACTGACTAACCTTTGCAGCCACAAACAACATGGCAGATCCGTTTTTACAAGCAGCTGCACAAGCGCCACATCCAATGCATGAAGCTGCATCCATTGCTTCGTCAGCATTTATTTTTGAGATTGGAATTGCATTACCATCAGGAACGCCACCAGTATTAACTGAAACATATCCTCCTGCCTGAATAATTTTATCGAAGGCTCCACGATCGACCATCAAATCCTTGATAACAGGAAATGCAGCTGAGCGCCAAGGTTCAACAGTGATAGTTTGTCCATCGTTGAATCGACGCATGTGAAGTTGGCAAGTAGTTGTTTCACCGTCAAGTCCGTGTGGATGACCGTTAATGTACAAACTACACATTCCGCAAATTCCCTCGCGACAATCGTGATCGAAAGCAATTGGTTCTTTGCGTTCTTTTACCAATTTTTCATTCAAAATATCCAACATTTCGAGGAATGAATTGTCTGTAGAAACTTTTTCTAATTTATAAGTTTCAAATTCGCCTTTCACTTTCGGACTGGCTTGACGCCAAATTTTTAGCGTTACATTTATATTTTTTTCCATGGGATAATAGTTACGAGTTACAAGTTACGAGTTACGAGTTGCAAGAACTGTTTACTAGAAATGTAACTTTTATTTGTAAATTAGTTTTTAGTTATTTCTGTACGTACTTTTATAGATTTTATTAATGATGAAGTCATTCTAATTATCTCACTAATCATCTCAAGAATTTGTTCGGCTTGTGCTTTTTCTAAAAAATTTAATTCATGAGAAATAATAGTCTGAGTTTCTAATTCTGAAGCAGATCCGATTGAAATATAAAGAAAATGGATTAACTCTTTTTCAGAATGACGTCCACATCCTTCAGCTATATTTGAAGGTATTGAAACGGCTGCTCTTCTCATTTGTGAAACCAACCCGAATTGTTCGTTGTTTGGAAATGATTTTGTAATTTCATAAATTGATTTCACTAGTTCTATTCCTTTTTGCCAAACTTTCAGTTCTTTGTGACTTGTCATTTTATTATCATATTTTTGGTTATTAGAAACTTGGTAAACCTTGTAACTTGTAACCAAAACCTCGTAACTCTTTTACGCTTTATAATTACGTTGTTGACGGTGAATAAATTCATAATCCAACACTTCTTTCAACAGTTCAGGTTCTTCGCCTTCGCCTTTAAATTTCCAGCAGGATGCAAATGAGAATTCTTCATCGTTTCGCAATGCTTCTCCTTCGGGAGTTTGGTATTCTTCGCGGAAGTGACCACCACATGATTCTTCACGCATCAAGGCGTCGCGAGCCATTAATTCGCCAATTTCAATAAAGTCGGCTACACGAAGTGCTTTTTCCAATTCTACATTTAATCCAGAACTAACTCCGGGAACATACACCTTTGTCCAAAATTCTTTACGCACTGCTTTTATTTTTTCCAATGCAGTTTCTAAGCCAGCTTTGTTGCGACCCATGCCAACAAAATCCCACATGATTAATCCCAATTCACGATGAATAGTATCTACTGATTTATCACCTTGAATCTTCATTATTTTTTCAATTTTACCATGAATATCTTTTTCAGCTTGTTCAAATTCAGGTAAATCGGTACTTAGACGTGGAACTTGTATCTGATCGGCTAAATAATTCTGAATGGTATATGGCAACACAAAATATCCATCGGCCAATCCTTGCATCAATGCCGAAGCTCCCAAGCGATTTGCACCGTGATCGGAAAAATTAGCTTCACCAATACAGAACAGACCTTTTACCGATGTTTGTAGTTCATAATCAACCCAGATACCACCCATAGTGTAGTGAATAGCAGGATAAATCATCATCGGTGTGTTATATGGATTTTCGTCTACGATTTTGTCGTACATTTGAAAAAGGTTTCCATAACGCTCACGGATGGTATGTTCTCCAAGTCGATTGATGGCAGCCGAAAAATCAAGGTAAACAGCTAAACCAGTGTTTCCAACCCCAAAACCAGCATCGCAACGTTCTTTGGCAGCACGTGAAGCCACATCACGAGGAACTAAGTTTCCGAAGGCAGGGTAACGACGCTCCAAATAATAATCACGTTCGTCTTCGCTCAAATCTGTTGCTTTTTTCTTTCCTGCGCGAATTGCTTCAGCATCTTCTTTTTTCTTTGGAACCCAAATACGACCATCGTTACGAAGTGATTCCGACATCAAAGTCAGTTTTGATTGTGTTTCGCCATGAACAGGAACACAGGTTGGGTGAATTTGTGCATAAGCAGGATTGGAGAAATACGCTCCTTTTTTGTACATTTGAACTGCAGCCGAGCCGTTTGAAGTCATCGCGTTAGTCGAAAGGAAAAATGTATTTCCGTAACCACCCGATCCAACAACTACTGCATGAGCAAAAAAGCGTTCGATTTTTCCTGTTACCAAATTGCGGGCAATAATACCACGGGCGCGGCCTTCAATTACCACTACATCAAGCATTTCGTAACGTGAATATAATTTTACAGCACCTTTACCAATCTGACGACTTAATGCCGAATAAGCACCAAGCAATAATTGTTGTCCTGTTTGTCCTTTAGCATAAAAAGTACGTGAAACCTGAGCACCTCCAAACGAACGATTGTCCAATAAACCGCCGTATTCGCGGGCAAATGGAACGCCCTGAGCCACACATTGATCGATAATACCATTCGACACTTCGGCCAAACGATATACGTTGGCTTCGCGTGCACGGTAGTCACCACCTTTGATGGTATCGTAGAAAAGACGATAAACTGAGTCACCATCATTTTGATAATTTTTTGCTGCATTTATACCACCTTGTGCAGCAATGGAATGTGCACGGCGAGGTGAATCCTGAATACAAAAATTCAACACATTAAATCCCAGTTCTGCCATTGAAGCAGCAGCGGAAGCTCCGGCTAAACCTGTTCCAACTACAATAATGTCCAATCGACGTTTATTGGAAGGGTTTACCAGTTTTTGATGTGCTTTATAATTACTCCATTTCTCGGCCAACGATCCTTCCGGAATGCGGGCATCTATTTTAGTTGTTTCTACCACAGTAGATTCCTGTTTCTTTGCCATAATATAATTTACTATTTAACTATTTACAATTAACCATTTTAGCAGCAAGAACCGCATCCAAATAAGTAATACAAAGGTATTGACATAAACATCAATATTACTATGGTTGAAATCACATTTGAAATTACTTTCACACGTGGTAACCATGTTTTGTTGTTAAGACCTGTTGATTGCAAAGCACTCCAAACACCATGTGTAAGGTGAAACCACAATGCAGTAAGCCAAACAATATAAATGGCACAATAAATCCAGTTACTAAACAATTGTTGAACATAATATGCACCATCAGCCGGAGTAATTCCTGCATCTCCGGTATGAATTCCTGTTAATTCGGCAAATTGCATTTTGTACCAAAAGTTGAACATGTGAAGTCCTAGAAATCCTAATACAATAGTACCCAATATCAACATATTACGTGATGACCAGTCAACACCTTTTTGACTTTTTGTAACTGCATAGCCTTGATTTCCACGTGCCCGCATATTCTGATAAGTCAGAAATAATGCATACAAAATGTGAATTACAAAACCAGCTGCCAATGCACTGGTACCAACAATTGCGTACCAATTGGCACCCAAAAATTCACAGATTGCATTATATGCTTCAGGCGAAATTATCACCACGATATTCATAACACTGTGAAAAAGTAAAAACAACACGAGAAAAACTCCCGTGATACTCATAAC
>JBMOHG010000108.1:0-8815 GCA_049317965.1 Paludibacter sp. | reverse complement strand
GTTTGTTTTATACCTGTTGGTCGTGTACCGCCAGTGTGAGTGGTATCTGTTGAAGTTGTGTCTTTTTCGTCGGGAGTTGGAAAAGTCCATGTTCCGGCATCAAATTCTTTCGCTCCCAAATCGGGTTTCGATCCTGAATATGGAATTGCATAAAATGGTTTCAGGCGAATAGTTGTCTGAACAGTTCCTTTGTCAATGGCAGGATTGGTGCTTTTCAATTTGAAAAGAGCTTTGATACGAGGGTCAGTCAAGCGATAATCATCATCTCTGTCCGCAGTATAATCACTTACATTCAAACTTTCGAACATATCATCAGTAAATGTAAGCCCGATATTCCAACTGTTGGTAGTTTCCGTACTTCCCATAGCAATGGCTTGACCAGTACCGGCATACGACAAATTATTTATCATCACATGTTTACCTTGTGCCGGAACTTCCTGAAAAGCAAAGTTACCCATTCCATTATTATTATATCCGGTACAATTTATACATGTTACACCCCACGAATTATGGTTTTGATCGAAGCCTTTGCCAATATTGTTGAACGCAAAACTATGCAGCACTACGTTTGGAGCATTACCATCAATTCCACCTCCACCACCAAGTTTAAACCCATTACCATCGCCCTGATAACTTGTAATTAAATCCGGCCAATAATTTACGCCATTACCAGCCGACCAACAACTATCAATTAATATGGGTTGATTACCGCCATATACATCCCAACCATCATCACCATTTTCCCAAGCTCTGCAACCACGAAAAACCGTTCCTGTTCCTTCTTTGGCTGCAAATCCATCACCATTTTCACCATTTGCTCCTACTTCTACATTTCTATACGAATCGCAATTGAGAATATATGCATTTACTGATCCGGCACCAATTGAAAGTCCATCGTGACCACATTCCTGAATAGTACATCCTTCAATAGTAATATTTTCGCCGGCAATAATAAAGGCGTTATGTCCGGCTTTATAGATTTTTATTCCGCGAACATGCCAATAAGCCTGACGCAAATCCATACCACGATAAGTTGAACTTTCGCTACCATAATGACGGAACGAGGAACAATCGAACACCGGTTTTTCACCCCGAACAGCAGAAACCAAAACAGGTGATGTTTTGGTGGCAGGATTGGATGCTTTTACGGTTGCATTCACCGTATAAGTTCCACCTTTTACCCAAAGTGTATCGCCTGCAACCAGTTTAGTGAAAGCCGTGTTAGGCGATAACCAAGCTGTCTGAACTGTTAGTCCGATATTTGAATCGTTACCGGTGGGCGATAAATAAAATTGTCGGGCAGAAATTGTTGAGGAAAGAATCAGTAAAAAATAAAGTATGTGTTTTTTCATGGCGATACTTTTATAAAAATTAGCTTTCCCAAAGTTTATAACCCTGGAAAAGCTTATTGATTTAATTATCGAACTACAATAATTTTGCTTGTTTTAGTTGTGTTGCCAACAACTAACTGGCACAAATAAATGCCATTGCTGAGTGATGAAACGGATACAGGAATAAAATATTCCACACCTGAATCTGCCTGACCTTCATAAGCTTTAGTAATTGTTTGACCATTCAGACTACAAATATTTATAGTAGCCTTGCTTGAATTATCGGTACTAAATTTCACAACAGCCTCGTTGATACATGGATTTGGAGAAACCGATAAACTTAACTTAGCATTCATGTTCATAATTACCTGCATGCCGGTATTTATCTGACCTTCCTGTAATTCGTAAGGACCTAAATCGCGACCTGCACCATAAACATCCTGTTTCAAAAATGGGAATTCGTTTAAATATGGAATATTCTTCCAAAGGCCTTTATCAATCAACACACTACCCGATTTCAGACGTGCAAATTTAGTTGGCATACTGCCATCAGCTCCACGTGGTGCTTTGGCATCTTCTTCGCTCAAACTTACATAGTCGGAAGCTCCAAAACCACGAATCACGTTTGTCCAGGCTTTGTCGGAAGTCGACAGCATGGCATTATTGCTATTGATACCGCCTGCAATTTCGATATTTCCAAAGCAAACATTATTATAATATTCGCAGTCGTTGCTCGATTTTTCAAACATAAAATCATATCCGCAACCATAAGCCAAGCAGTTTACCAATATTTCACCACCATTATGACTATTCTGGTCAAAACCTTTTACCGATCCTGTTTTATTACAATTAAATGCCACACAATTCCATGCTTCATGAACACCTTCTGATGATCCACCGGTTCCATTTCCGCCCATTTTTATGCCGTTTCCATTTCCCATAAACGAACCGGAGTCATTTGCCCAACCAAAATTACTTTCACGACCGGAACCCCAAGTCCAGCATTCAATCATTTTTACCGAAAAATCAGTTTCATATAAATCCCAACCATCATCCGAATTATCCCATGCGCGACAGCGGATAAAGCGGTTGCCAATTCCATTGTGCATTTTGCAGGCAAAACCATCAGCATCACCACCGTTACTATCTGTATCGTAGTTCATATATGAATCACAGTCAATTATGTCATTGTATGCACAATAACTTCCGTCATTTTTTGAAATTCCCGGATTTGTATCAGAGAAAACATGGCCGAAACCTAGCTGAATACCGCCATCATCGTTGTAACTGAAAGTACATTTCTCAATGATATTGTGATTTCCTTCCAGTTTAATTCCATTATCACCAGCTTGTGTAATATGAATTCCTTTAATATGCCAGTAACTTCCATTCAATTGAACTCCACGAATTCCGAGTGCTTTGGGTTGATCTTTGAAGTTCCAAATAGGAAATTCGCCCGGATAATTTTTTATAGTGATACGTTTAGCAGCAGTTGCAATTGTATAAATACGAACAGTTGTTTTCGTTCCATCTTTCATCATTGTAGGAAAATATGTTCCTCCCCGACAAATGATAGTATCACCCGGTATGGCTGCATCTACAGCTTTTTGGATGTTATACCATGGTGAATCAAATGTACCTTCAGCTAAATCGTTACCCGTAGGAGCTATATAATACACTTTTGAATCGGAGTTTGAACCTGTTCCCAAAACTTGTATTTGTGCAGTAGCTCCACCACCTGTCATATTTACTGTAGCCGAATACGGCTGTAGTGCTGTAGGTAAAAATTCAACAAAAATAGTGTCGGATGCTAACGTACTGGCAGAATATGGTAATGATAAACTTGTCGAAAATCCAGTTGATGAAGAAGTTGAAATTAGGAAATCGGTTGAACCGGTTAAAGTTATATTTCCATCTGCAGGTGATAAGTATTTTGCTGAAATAGAAAAACTTCTTTTTGAAAAAATACCTGTTTTTACCGAACCAAAATTAATTACAGAGGGATTAACCGTTATACTTGCAACCTGTGAAGTAAGTTGTGATAAACGACCAACTGTTGAAGTTAAATAATTTGAGTTGTCGTTTGTTCCATTGTATTCAAACACAGCAAAATGATAAGTTTCGCCCGCTTCCAAACCTGATATTACAACATTGTCAGCATTTCCGGAATATGCCCCGATAACATTTGTATCAAGCACTTTTGGTAAATTCAGGTACGGAGTTCCATCCACAGGCAACCATGTTACAGCTGTTCCTTTGGAGTAAACCAACAATCGACCTGTACCATTTCCTTTTGTAAAATTAATTTTTATTGATGAACCGGTAACTTCAGTGGCTGCTATTGATGCCGGAGTTGTAGGTTCATCACCCATAGTAGACGAATTAATTGTAATATCATCCACATAAATGGTGGCAGAACCGCAAAGAAATTTAAGCAAAACACCTTTTGTACCTGCTTCACTTACCGACATATTGCTGGAACCATAAGCAGATGAAGAACTTACTGTTGCCGTCCCAATCGAAGTCCAGGTGGAACCATTATTTACGGATTTATAAACAGTAAGAATTTTTCCACTTCCACTACCACGATGACTAAAACTGACTGAAGTTGGTTTATCAATAGCCGGCGAAATAATATAACCATTGGTGTTCATTGCCAATCTGTTACTTCCATTGTCTGATTTGCCGAATGAGCCATTGATTTTCCAAATTCCGGTAGCAAGGGATACAGAAGTTTCTGTTGAAGGAGCTGAAGCAGGCATTCCTGTTTCAAAAGTCTCTTTTATTTGTGCAGAAAGAAATCCAACAAAAAACAATAATCCCATCAGGGATAGTGTAATTTTTTTCATAAAATGTATTTTTAAGGAGTTGAATAAAATCCTGACAGACAAAATTAGTCTGTCAGGATTATTTGAGAAGATTATTGCTTTACAAATTTCTGAGTTGCGGTACGACCGGTTTTATCTTTAATTTGAACAATGTAAATTCCTGATTTGAGATGATTGGTATTTACAATTTGTGAAAATTCAGATTGAGCATTTACAACTCCCGAAAGTGAATATACTTTCAGTTGAGCAATGTCACCGGTTACGATCAATGCCGTTTCAGTTTGGTACATAGGGAATGTTACTTTAGCTGTAGTAACTTTATCTACTGCACTTGAAACATCATAGGTTTTTACATAGAAATCGTACATTCTAATACCGCCCGTTGTAGCTGTATTTGTAAATTTAACTGTAATTGGTTTTTTAGTTGGTTCCAAACCAATTGCTAACATCATATCCCAGTTTGCCATTGTTTGTTTTGCTAATGAAGCCGAAGTCCATGATTTAGTTACACCGGCTATTGTCCATTCAATTTTCAAAGTACGAGTTCCGGTGAAATGAATATTTGATTTCAACTCAACCAAACTTGGTAAAGTCCATGTTACACTTCCACCACGTTCTACATTGATTGCACCGATAGTACAACCAGCTGGTGCAGAACCTGTTGATTCTACATATTTAGGGTTTAAAACCGTAGGATATGCTACATCTGTACCACTTGCAATCGACAGAACACCTACTAAATCAGCTGGCAAATGATTAATTGAGTCTTGTAGCGTATACCAGCCACCAGTCAGAATTTTTGTAGGTAATACACGGGTAATGTTACAATTGAACGAAACTGTTGAACCTTCCATACCACCGACTGTACTAACTAAGAATGCACCATCTTCAGTTGGAATTCCTGAGAATGTAACGGTTTTAGCAGCCATATCTTTCACTGCATTTATTCCAAGTGGTAAAGTTGAATAACTAACATCAGTTGCGCCACCACCCCATGTAAATACTGTTTGTATCATTGCATTTCCAAAGAATACTTCCTGTGCTGCTTTTCCTTCGGTGAGTACAAGCGTTGCACTTGCAACATTCGATATTTTAACTGTTCCGGTAAGTGTAATTGAATTTACACCGCCAATATTTACGATAGAATATGTGCCCTCAGCAGTTGGAATACCCGAGATGGTCACCGTTTTGGCAGTTGCATCTTTTACAGCAGTTAATCCTTCCGGTAAATTACTTACGGTTACATCGGTAGCTGCTCCACCCCATTTATATACTGTTGCCAGAATTGAAGCACCTGTAAACACAAATTGATCGGCTTTTCCTGCCGTGAGCGAAAGAGTTGATGTGGTTGCATTTCCTGTTTCATAAGCTCCCATGTCCGCTTTTCCATCATTGTAAAGTATCGAGACTGGTGAAAGTGTTAAACCTCCGGGGCTATTGGCTTTAGGACTAAAGTTTTCGATATTTTCGCCGGCATTGATAAATTTACTTCCGGTAATGAGTTTACAAAAATCATTGTCAGGTAAACTTCCATCCGATTGTCTGTCGGCTAAAAACAGAGCTGATGATAAACTCTTGAATTGAGCTGAATGATCCTGCGCCTTAACTGCTACGCCACCCACTTTATTTCCATCTTTGTATGGATCACAACCATCGAAAGTTGTCCAGCTGTTGAATGTAGTATTTGGTACCTGAGCACCTGCTTTATCTGCTGATAAAAACTCATGGTTAGAAACTGTTGGTTTGAAACCGATATTGTTGCGCATATACATTGTACCATACTGAAAAACTGTTGGAAAACGATAATTGTATTCGTTACCAAACGACACATTATTGAAAATATACATTGCTTCGTAAGCATTGTTTTGGTCAAATCCTTTGTGCAAACAATCAAAAGCAACACTATTACGAACAACATGAGCACCAACTGATTGAGCAAAAGCTGCTCCACCAGAAGTTCCACCACCGCCCAATTTAAATCCGTTTCCGTTACCAATACCGGTTCCGGCGGAATTCTTTCCGGCATTCCAACTCCAGCAACCTTCAATTAAGATTGGGTGATAAACCATGTATAAATCCCAGTTATCGTCAGAATTATTCCATGCTCTACAACCATGAAATTCAGTTCCCGGACCGGGGAAAAGTTTTGCAGCAAAACCATCGGCATCACCACCATCGTCGCTACCACCAAAAGATTTACTATCGTAATTGTACCACGAATCACAATTAATAATAACATTATATTTACAATATGAATAAAGCGGATTAAACTGTGGTTCGCCTGCAATTGGGAATGATTGAGTTTCTTCTATTGCAAAATCTTTATACATTCCAATTTGAAGTCCTGTATCATTATTGCCATAAAATTTACATTTCTCAACGATATTGTAACTACCTTCCATTTTCATACCATTATCCATCGCATTACACATTTCAAGATTTTTGAAATGCCAGTAATTACCAAAATGATTGACATAAATGCAACGAGCTTGTTTAAATTCGTTTACGCTGCTCACAACCTCGGTAGAACCATCAATAATTGCGCGTTCTCCGGGGTAGCCCCACAAGCATATACGAGCTGTTTCGGTTCCTGATTTATCAATTTTAATTCGCTTTGTGAGCATATAAGTCCCACCACGCACATAAATAATGTCACCTGCCACTGCCACATCAACTGCTTTTTGAATTGTAGCATAAGGCAATGATTCTGCACCTGAATTTGCATCATTTCCGGTTGTGGAAACATACATGGTTCGGGCTGATAAAAAGCTCGAAAAACACAAAATAATAAGTGTGAAAGAAATAATTTTTTTCATGGTAATAAAATTAATTGATGATTATGAGAATTGTTTGATACAAAAATACATGACAGTTTTATCAGTTATGTGGATAAAATGACTTTTTTTGTGCACATCTATTAATTATCTGATTTGCAGATGATGAAGGGGTGAATATAACGGTTAATTATTTAATAATATGCACATTACATCATGTATTTTATAAACATGCTAACCCTTGAATTTGGAGATATTCAAAATAATGACAACAAAAAACCCCAACCACTTTATGGGGTTGGGGTGTAAAAATTTGAAATAAGGTAATAAGGTTATAACAGACTTACTTCTTATACTACTAAGGTTTCAAAAAGGAATAAGGTTAAACACTTCAAAAACCTTATTTTTACGGCATTAAACCTTAGTAGAAATTAATTGGACAACTAAACCCAACCTTATTACCTTATTCATAAATATCACCTACGATTTTTTTTGTGCAATGTTCTCCAATATCCAAATTTATATTTTCTTTGACTGCGGAATCAAATTTGATAAGTCAGCAATTTTTATTGGCTTTCCTGTATCACAACTTTTACGCGCAGCAATTCCCACTAGTATTGCAAAAGCTCCATCGCGTATTCCGGCGGCTTGCTTGAATGGATCTTCAGTTCCATTTTTGAAAATATGATCGTGTAAAAGTTTATCGCCACCACCATGTCCAGCACCCTGAGGGACACGAATATAATCGCGTTTACCAAAATTGCGGGTAATCATTATTTCATCATAACCACCATCATACACCGGATTACTTTCCTGAATCCATGCATCGATACGACCTTTTGTACCATTAAATGCAATTCGATAGCCCTCGTAAGGTGAATAAGCTGTAAGCGAATAAGATACCTGAACGCCGTTTACATATTTTATAGATGCACACATTTTATCAAAAATATCAATATCTTCTTTGAAAACACAACCATCACGCAGATAGCCATCATATTGTTCATTATCAGTATACAACATTTTATAATAACTGTTCTTATTCACATCCCAATAAAACTGACAGGTTTCTTTATGATTGCAGGTTCGGCAATTAACAGCACGCTGTTTACCATTTTTTCCATAAAAGTCGAGACTTCCATAGGCAAATACTTCTTCGGGGTCAGAGTCAATCCACCAGTTGAGCAAATCGAAATGATGTGATGCTTTATGTACCCAAAGTGAACCACCGAATTCTCTCTTCCGGTGCCAGCGACGGAAATAATCAGCTCCATGACTTGTATCGAGATACCAATGAAAATCAACAGAAGTGATTTCGCCAATTTCACCCTTTCTTATCAGTTCCCAAATTTTTGATCTGTGTGGCGAGTACCTGTAATTAAAGGTTACAATAAGTTTTTTCCCTGTTCGTTTCTGAGCATCGAGTATTGCCTGACATTTTAATTCGTCGGTTGTCATTGGTTTCTCGGTAATTACATCACACCCCAACTCAAGTCCGCGAATGATAAATTGATCATGCAAATAATCATTAACCGTAACAATCAAAACATCCGGTTTTGTTTCTTTCATCATGGTTTCAAAATCAGTAAATGTTTTGCAGGTAGCACCCATATAGAGCTTAGCCGCCTCCAAACGTCCCGGATTTTTATCGCACAATCCCACATATTCTACAAAATCCACATATTCTTTAATTACATCTTTTCCCCACATAGCAGTGCCTCGCGAACCGGTTCCAATTAACGCAATTCGTTTCTTCTTTGAGGATAAAACACCATTTAGTTTATTGTTTTGTGCTTCAGAGATTCCTGGTATTGAGCTTAGTATTGCTCCTGCTGCTGCAACGGATGAAGTTGCCAAAAAATTTCGTCTATTCATGGTTTTT
>JBMOHG010000107.1:0-8867 GCA_049317965.1 Paludibacter sp. | reverse complement strand
AATAAAATAGATTTTTTTCATAAAGAATAATTTTAAGGATGAAAATTGAGTATTTAAGTATTAATTAGATAACTAAATTCGTGCCAAAAAATATACAAATATGTACAAAGATAGATGTTTATCTTATATTTTTAAAAAAAAGTCAGCTTAAAGTCATAAGAAATTCAATTTTTCAATTACAACAAAAAATTGTACCTTTGTTGACTTATTAATCAAATATTTTTCATCAATAATAAAATAACATGGAAAACCAGGAAAATCAATTAAACATCGAATTATCAGAAGAAATTGCTGAAGGGATTTATTCAAATTTGGCCATAATCTCACATTCAACCTCTGAGTTTGTGGTTGATTTTATTCGCATTATGCCAGGCACGCCAAAAGCCAATGTTAAATCACGTATCATTCTAACACCAGAACATGCCAAAAGATTGCTTTTCGCATTACAAGAAAACATTACGAAGTTTGAAAAGCAAAATGGTAAAATAAAAATTGCAGACAATAATTTTGCCCCAAATGTACCGATGGGATTTGGCGGTGGCGAAGCATAATTTATTTGAATTCAAATACTAAAGCTTCATAGGTATTTGAATACAATTAAAAGCTACTTTATCACAATTCTCTTTTTCTGAGATGTGTGTGCTTTAAAATAACCATAAGCGCCGTTGCTAATATTAGTTGTTGGATTTGCAGGTGAAGCACTAAACTGGCCAATATTTCTACTTAAATCCAATAAATAATCATAAGCAGGTTTATCCAAAAATTGCATGTCGAATTCAAACACATCATTTTTTTTGGCTTGTAAAAATAATGGAAATGAAATTGAGACTACATCGCTAAGTAAATCAGCACGGGCAGTAATTCTATTTAAAAGAGTATCGTTTTTAATGATTACGTATTGATAGTATTTATCTGTAGTCTTCGACTTCACATAAAGTGGCATAATCTGAATTGTAGTTCCTGCAGCAGGTGTTCCGGCTGGTGGTCCGCCGGCGAAAACGGTTCCGGCAAGGTTTAATTGTGCTAGCGAATCAAGATGCAAACCGTAAGGCATGGTAGAAATGGCAGTGAAAACTTCATCTTCTACTTTTATAGTCATTTTATATGTATGTCCCTCTTTCCCAGCAAATAAGGCTTTTGTATAAACACCTTCATTTTTTTCTGATAAAGTATCAATTTTATTCAACAATGTATCTGTAATGGTCACCAAAGCACCACTCACAGCGGGATATTCATTGTTCTGGTCAAAATTGAGGGTCTTAGTAACTCTAATGGTTGAATTTCCAATTATGTTGTTAATATTGCCTTCAATTACAAAATGTGGATTCGTTTTGTTCAGGTCGATATATATTTCTTTTTCACAGCCGCTAAATATAAGCAATCCAATGAAAATAAATAGGTATATATAATTTCTTGATTTCATATTAAGTTGTTCAATGTCTTTTATTTGAGGTTAAAATTCCATGATATAGAAGGAATCCATCTAAACAATGAAGTTTGAATGGCTACAGTTTTGTTTGGATCGGTTTTGCTTTTTTCGAAAGTGATTATATACGGATTTTCACGTCCGTAGGCATTATAAAGACTAAATGAAAGTTCCGATTTGAAATTTTTCCTTTCTTTGAATTTATAAGTTGCTCCCAGATCTAATCGATGATATGCGGGCATCCTGTAACCGTTCCGTTCGGTATAAAGCCATATAGTTTGTCCGGCATACTCGTATTTTCCACTTGGGAAAGTAATTGCATTGCCAGTTTGATACACCCAAACAGCTGACACATTCCATCGTTTCGAAATATCGTACATGGTAACTATCGAAACATCATGTGTGCGATCCTGGCGAGCTGCATACCAATTGTTTAGATTAATTCCGTCAATTTGCTTTTCACTTCTCGAAAGCGTATATCCCAGCCAACCTGTAAATTTCCCCTGATTTTTTTTTAGTAATAATTCCAATCCGTAAGCACGTCCTTTACCATATAATAATTCAGTTTCTATAACCGGAGCACGATCGTTGGCATTGTCCTTATAATCAATTTGATTTTGCATCGATTTATAATATGCTTCGACACTAAATTCGTAAGTATTATCAGCAAAATTTCTAAAATAGCCCAAAGAAATCTGGTCGCCGACTTCAGGTTTCACATTGTTGGAGTTCATTATCCATTTATCGGTGGGACTTCCTGAAACTGAATTCGTTATCAAATGTAGATTTTGAGTATTTCGGGTATAAGCAAGTTTAAGTGAATTTTTATCACTCAAAGTATAACTCAATGAAATTCTGGGTTCTAAATAAATATAATTAGCGATTGGCTTAGTTTGATTAATCGTGTCAGTTACATTTTTATTGTTGTCCAAAATGAAATAATCGCTTCCTCCCAGCACTAAAAAATGACTTAACCGAAGTCCGTAATTCACTTTCAATTTATCGGTTGCCTGCCAGTCGTTATTTACATATATAGCTGATTCTAATCCATTTTTAATTTGATTTTTATCCTCCGAAACGGTTTCAGTTATAATTTGACCTGGCGTAATGGTATGGTGTATAATATTATAGCCTATTTTCCATTGGTTATTGGAATTAGGGAAATACTGAAATTCTTGTTTTAAATTCCAATCGTTGATAGTAGAAAGAATCGAAAACTTGTTTGAGTCATTTTGAAGGTTAATCTTGTAGTTATAACTACTATAAATCAGCGAAGTGTTGCCAAACAATTTACTGTTATAGAGGTGATTCCAGCGCGCTGTAGCAGTGGTATTTCCCCAGTCGATACTAAAACGGTTGCTTATTCCTAATATATCCCGACCAAAATATCCAGATACAAAAAAACGGTCTTTATCCGAAAAACGATAATTCAATTTGGCATTAAAATCATAGAAATACAACTGGTTATCTTTAAATCTGTCATCCAGTTTTAAGAAAATATCTGCATAAGTTCTTCTTCCAGATAGCAAAAACGATGATTTTCCCTTTTGCAGTGGACCTTCAACATTTAGTTTCGATGAAATTAGCCCAATACCACCACTAACACCATAATGTTGATTGTCACCTTCATTCATTTTCACATCCACAACCGACGAAATCCTGCCACCAAATTGTGCAGGAGCTGTACCTTTATAGAGTGCAACGTCATTTATTGCATCCGAGTTGAAAGTGGAAAAAAAACCCAAAAGGTGGGATGCATTATAAACCGGAGCATCATCAAGCAAAATAAGATTTTGATCAATTGTGCCTCCGCGAACCGTAAAACCACTTTGGCCATCGCCACCCGATTTTACACCAGGTAACAGTTGTATTATTTTCAAAATGTCACGTTCTCCAAATATTACCGGCAGTTTACTTACAGTTTCAACCGAAATTTTTTCAAGCCCCATAAGCGATTGACGCACATTTTCATTGTCTCTGCTGGCCGAAACAATAACTTCCTGAAGATTATTATTCAAGTCCTCTAAGGCAACATTTAAGGATGTGTTTTTGGTGAGCGAAACATTAATTATTTGTTTCGTATGACCAATATAAGAAAAAACTAAATCGTAGTTACCCTTTGGAAGTGATAGTGAATAAAAGCCGTAATTATTTGTGACCCGACCAATATTAGAAGTGCTTTTTACAAGAACAGCAGCCCCAATCAGCGTTTCTCCAGAATTTTTATGTGTTATATAACCACTTATTGTGTATGATTCAGCAAGTAAAAACGAGGCTTGTAAGAAGAATAATAAACTTAAAATAAAATATTTCATTCAGAAATGCTAGGTTTAGTAATTTGTTTGTGTTGTTAAAATTATTATAACGCACAAAACACTCACTTGTTTAATTTCAATACAAATTATTGATGTTTATTAACGTAAATGGGTATTTTATTTTAAAACTCATTTCAAAATTGAATTCGACAAATTTATTTGAAACTAGTATTAATCAATTGGTTATTTTTTAAAATTATTTTTTGTGCGTGGTATGTGAGCAACTTTTCCTCGCCTTTTATTCTGTTGATACTGTTTGTTGTTTTTGCCAATAAAATAGCCCATCAATCCACCCAAAATAGTAGTTATTACAACTATTGGTATCAATGATAATGGTTCTTTCCACCCAATCAAAATTGCGGTTGGAAGTAAAATCAATAACGAAATTAAAATACCTTTGAATGCAGAGTTTGATTGTATATCAATCAGCGACATAAAAAGTCCAATCACTATCCACATCGAAAACGCAGATAGATTGGCATCCCACGTCAATTTTTGGATAATCATTGGAATAACATCAATGATTCCGGCTCCAATACCTAATAATATTCCGACTTTCACTTTTTGCATACAATTCTAATTTAAATAATTAGTTCGTTTTTTGATTTTGCGCTTAACAAAACTTGTTCATTAAAGATTTTATTTTGTTTTAGTAAAATTATATCCAATTTTACCGATTGTATTGACAAAATATAATTTTACACTATCTTCATTCATTGTAATATAGCTAAAACCAAGTTCTGACATCGAAAAAACAGTTTTTTCATTACGACCTTCAGTACGTGGAGTACCTGCAGTACCCGTTACAATATAATCGGTATAATTTTGTGAATCTTTTGCATGTTCGAAATTATGATCGTGGCCACAAATATAAAGATCTACCTTATATTGATCAAACAGTGGTTTTATTATTTTTTTCATTAAGTAAGTATCGCCATGATAAATACTTGCCGAATATACAGGATGGTGACCTGTTACAATTACCCATTTTTCATTTATACCTGACAATAAATTATTTAACCAAGAGTATTGAGCTATACTTTTATAATCAGTAGTATCAGTTAAATTATCGTAATCATTAATCAATCCTTGTGTATCGAGTACAATAAATCGCACAAGATTTCGCGCCTTTACTTTTTCGACAAAAGTATAATATCTGGCTGGCATCGTCCAGTATTTACTTGTTGCAGAATAATTTACCTGCGCATCTGGATTTCCCATATAATCGTGATTGCCAAGTGCCGGATGCCAGGGAACTGCCAAAGCGCTGTCGTTATATACTGTTTCATAGTTTGTTGACCATAAAGGATCATTTACGCTGTCAACGCCTGCTATTTGAAAATTATCACCACAAGTAAGTATAAAATCTAAGCCATATAATTTTGATACAGAGCTCATTTCAGTTGCTACACTCAATTGATTGCTGCTACCACTGTAACCCCAATCACTAAGGACAATAAAATGCAAATATCCAACTTGTTTTTTAATTATAGATAAATCCTGGTATTTAGGTTCAAAACTGTAATTATTACAAGAATAAAATGTCAAAGAAATTAAACTTCCCAAGATTATGTTTTTGAATAGAAAAAAAAAATTTCTAACTTTAATAATCATTGAATTGCAGGTTGAAAAATTTGCATAATATCTCGTCAAAATAATTTTTGTGCAAATTTAAATATATTTTCATCACTTTCAATTATAAATGGTTATTAATCTTGATTATTTGCTTAAATTTTAGGGAAATTTGTTCGTTAATATTAGCATGAGAATATTAGCTAAAAAAAAGATGCTCAAATGTTTGGTAATCCAAAGAAAAAGAGTATTTTTGCAGTCCGTTTATTATCACAATGTAATGGTCGATTTTATTGTGTGTAAATATCTTATTTTGTGCCGATTAGCCTCATTCAAAGTAAGATTGAAACAAATGAAATGACTCAATTATTAATTAAAAAAACATTTTTATAAAGTGGATACGTTAAGTTATAAAACCATTTCTGCCAACAAAGCAACGGTGCAGAAAGAATGGGTAGTGGTGGATGCTGCCGATTTGGTATTGGGACGTATGGGCACAAAAGTAGCAAAACTTTTGCGCGGAAAATACAAACCTAGTTTCACTCCTCACGTCGATTGTGGTGATAATGTGATACTTATCAATGCAGAGAAAGTAAAATTGACTGGTAACAAATGGACTGACCGCGTTTACCTTAGCCATACAGGCTATCCGGGTGGACAACGTGAAATTACCCCAGCAAAACTTATGGACAAAAGCCCTGAAAAGCTAATCAGAAAAGTTGTGAAAGGTATGTTACCAAAAAACCGTCTGGGAGATAAACTGTTAGGCAATTTGTATGTATTTCCGGGTTCGGAACACAATATGCAAGCTCAACAACCAAAACAAATCGATTTAAACTCACTTAAATAATCAGTATGGAAGTAATAAATGCCTTAGGAAGAAGAAAAGCGGCAGTTGCTCGTATTTTCGTGAGCGAAGGAACCGGAAAGATTACCATAAACAAACGCGACATAGATGTATATTTTCCATCTCCATTATTGCAATTTGTTGTAAAACAACCCCTAAACAAATTAGGTGTAGTTGAAAAATACGACATTAAAGTAAATCTTGATGGTGGCGGATTTAACGGACAAGCCGGAGCATTACGCTTGGCAATTGCCCGCGCATTGGTAAAAATCAATCCTGAAGATAAACCAGCTCTTAAAGTAGAAGGTTTCATGACTCGTGACCCACGCGAAGTGGAACGTAAAAAACCGGGTCAACCAAAAGCACGCAAGAGATTCCAATTCTCGAAACGTTAATATCAGTTACCATTTTATTATTTACCATTTACTATTTCAGGTTGTACATTTATCAGTCAATCGTAAATAGTAAATGAATAAATAGTAAATGGTTTTCGTTTAGTATCTAAATTGTCAAGACTCTTAGTATTCATCAGAAGGCTACTTGGCAATTGAGTAAAACAGAATGTAAACAAATTTTAAACAAAACAAATGTCTAGAACAAATTTTGATGAATTATTAGAAGCAGGTTGCCACTTTGGTCACTTGAACCGTAAATGGAATCCAGCAATGGCTCCATACATTTTTATGGAACGTAATGGTATTCACATTATCGATTTACATAAAACAGTAGTAAAAATTGATGAAGCAGCTGCTGCATTGAAACAAATTGCTAAGTCAGGACGTAAAATCCTTTTCGTTGCAACAAAAAAACAAGCTAAGGATGTAGTTTCTGAAAAAGCATTAGCAGTTGGAATGCCTTATATTACAGAACGCTGGGCTGGTGGTATGTTAACCAATTTCCCAACCATTCGTAAGGCAGTAAAGAAAATGACCACTATTGACAAAATGGCAACAGATGGTACTTTTGAAAACATTTCAAAACGTGAAAAACTTCAAATTACACGTCAGCGCGAAAAATTAGAAAAGAACTTAGGTTCAATTGCTGATTTGACACGATTACCTTCTGCACTTTTTATTGTAGATGTAATGAAGGAACATATTGCTGTTAAAGAAGCAATCCGTTTAGGTATTCCGGTTTTTGCTATTGTTGATACCAATTCAAATCCGAATAATATTGATTTTGTAATTCCTGCAAATGATGACGCTACTAAATCGGTAGATGTAATTTTAACTGCAATGGTTGCTGCTATTCAAGAAGGTTTAGAAGAACGCAAAGTTGAAAAAGTAGATACTGAAGCATCTGAAATTCCAGTAGCTAAAGACAAAAAATCAAGAATTACAAAGAGACCAAGAACTCAAAAAGAAGATGAAGAAGCGTTGAATCTCAATGTAGCTAAAAAATTCATCATCGAAGAAAAATAGAAATAAGCCCCTAACCCCTAAAGGGGAATTCGGGAAAGTAAAAAACTGAGTTACGGGGTATATAATTTAGCTCGTAACTCGTTTTATTAATAATATATTTTTGAAATAAAAACTAATTAATAACATACTATCTCTTTTCCCCCTTCAGGGGGTCAGGGGGCAAAAACTTACAATTATGGCAGTAACAATGGCAGAAATTTCAAAATTGCGCACCATGACCGGTGCCGGTATGATGGATTGCAAAAATGCACTTATCGAAGCCGAAAATGATTTTGAAAAAGCAATTGAAATTATTCGTAAAAAAGGACAAGCAGTAGCTGCAAAACGTAGCGACCGTGAAGCATCCGAAGGTTGTGTTTTAGCAAAAGCCGAAGGTGGATTTGCTGCAGTGTTGGCATTGAAATGCGAAACTGACTTCGTAGCAAAAAATGCTGATTTTGTTGCACTTACAAAATCATTTTTAGATGCTGCAATGGCACAAAAACCAGCTAATCTTGATGCTCTGAAAGCACTTCAAATTGATGGAAAAGCAATAGCTGATTTAATCGTTGATCGTATCGGTATTACCGGTGAAAAAATGGAATTGGACTATTATGAATTCGTTCAGGGAGGTTCTGCTTCTGCTTATATTCATCCAGGAAACAAATTGGCTACTTTAGTTGCATTTGTTGAAGAAAAAGCTGAATACGAAACCATGCGCGGCGTTGCAATGCACATTGCGGCTATGTCGCCTGTGGCTATTGATGAAACCGCAGTACCTCAAAAGGTAAAAGATAACGAGCTTTCATTGGCTATCGAAAAAACCAAAACCGAACTTGTTTCAAAGGAAATTGAAGTCGCATTGAAAAAAGCGGGTATCAATCCCGCCCACGTTGATAGCGAATCCCATATTGAATCAAACATGGCAAAAGGATGGATTACAGCTGAAGAGGCAGAAAAAGCCCGCGAAATAAAGACAACGGTCTTTGCAGAAAAATCTGCTACTCTACCCGAACAGAAAGTAAACAATATTGCCGCTGGACGTATGGCAAAATTCTTCAAAGAATATACCCTTTTAGAACAAAAGTACGAAGGAGGCGGTGAAGAAGCCGGGAAAATAACAGTAAAAGAACTGCTTGCAAAAAAACACTTAACCTGCATCGCTTTCAAACGCGTAACGCTGAATCAGGAATAAAACTGTTGATAATTTTGATTTCAGAATTTCGAAATCAATCAAAATCAATTAATAAAAAAAGCGGCTAACTCAATTTTCATGAGTTAGCCGCTTTTTCTTGTATGATATTTTA